>CBFHRY010000006.1:0-25170 GCA_965658385.1 Gammaproteobacteria bacterium | reverse complement strand
GTGCTAGATCTTGAAGAAAATCTTGTAATACCAAGCTCTTTTAATATAAGGTTAGTTTTTAAAGATGCAGTAATCATATATAAATAAATATTAACATCTACTTTAAAGAAAATGGACAATCCATATAAGAAATATAAGCCTTTTAAATCGATTAGTTTAGATGATCGAAAATGGCCATCAAATACAATTAAAGAAGCTCCGCTGTGGTGCTCTGTTGATCTCCGAGACGGAAATCAAGCTCTTATTGAACCAATGGGGTCCGAAAGAAAAAATAGGATGTTTGAACTACTATGCAGTATCGGATTTAAGGAGATTGAAGTTGGTTTTCCATCTGCATCTCAAACTGATTTTGATTTTGTAAGAAGTCTTATAGAAGATAAAAAAATACCATCCGATGTAAATATTCAAGTCCTAACTCAATCAAGAAATGAGCTAATTGAAAGAACGTTTGAATCGCTTAAGGGTGCTAAACAGGCAATTGTGCATTTTTATAACTCAACATCTACCCTGCAAAGACGAGTAGTTTTTAATCAAGATAAAGAAGGTATTAAAAAAATTGCTTTAGATGGTGCAAATAAAATTAAGAATCTAGCTCTTGCAAACCCTGAAACTGATTGGAGTTTTGAATACTCTCCAGAGAGCTTTACTGGAACAGAATTAGAATATGCAGCTGAAGTTTGCGATGAGGTTGTAGAGATTCTTAAAGATGTTTCGAAAAATAAAATTATTATAAATCTTCCTGCAACTGTAGAGATGTCATCTGCAAATATATATGGCGATCAGATTGAGTGGATGAATAGAAATTTAAAAAATAGAGATAGCATATGTTTGAGTCTTCATCCCCATAATGACAGAGGCACTGCGGTAGCAGCCGCAGAGTTTGGTGTAATGGCTGGTGCTGATCGAATTGAGGGCACTTTATTTGGTAATGGGGAAAGGACAGGAAATGTTGATTTGGTTACCTTAGCCCTGAATATGCTTACCCAAGGTATTGACCCAAATCTAGATTTTTCAAATATAAATGCTGTTATGCGAGAAGTTGAATACTGCAATCAACTTCCTGTTCATCCCAGGCATCCATATGCAGGTGATCTAGTATTTACTGCTTTCTCTGGATCACATCAAGATGCAATTAAAAAAGGATTCAAAGCAATGAAACAATCCAATCAATATGAATGGGAGGTTCCATATTTACCAATTGATCCTGCAGATCTTGGCCGGAGTTATGAGGCAGTTGTAAGAATTAATTCTCAATCAGGTAAAGGTGGAGTTGCATTCTTGCTTGAAAAAGATCACGGGGTCTCATTACCGCGAAGATTACAAATCAGCATGAGTCAAAAAATTCAAAAACTTGCAGATGAATCTGGAAGAGAAATAAAAACACCTGAGATTTGGGCAATTTTTGAGAAAGAGTTTCTTCAACCCAAAAGTGGTTTTGCATACATTGATCACTCATCAACTACGAACGGAAAAGAACATAATTTATCTATAAGCATGATGGTTGAGAATAAGAAATTAGATATTCAAGGTAAAGGAAATGGTCCAATCGATTCATTTATTAATGCTCTATCAAGCAATCTGGATATTGATTTAAAAATTGCTGATTATAATCAATCTGCTATTTCATCAGGTTCAGATGCAAAAGCTGCTGCCTATATAGAAGTTGAAAGTGGAGATAGAACAAGTTGGGGTGTAGGTATACATTCAAATACAACCAGGGCATCCTTTGAAGCAATAATAGTTGCCCTTAGCAAAAACCTTAATCGAAATTAGGCTCTCTTTTTTCAAAGAAGGCTTTAACAGCTTCAATATTTTCTTTGCTTCCAGTTAATCCGTTTTGAATATCTCCTTCCTGACTATAAGTCTCCCAATAAGTTTTAGTTATGGAGTCTCTCATTAATTTTTTTGTATTAATTAACGACTGAGGAGATCTCTTGGAAATTTTAATCGCCCAATCTAAAGTCTCTTTTTCTAAATCTTCAGAATTAACAACTTTATTTGCAATACCATACTTAAGACATTCTTCTGAATATATCTTTTTAGCTTCGATTGCATACTCATAAGCTTTCGAATAACCAAGATATTTAGGCAGTGTCCACGAAAGACCACCATCAGGAACAAGAGCAATATTGCTAAATACTGACATAATATATGCATTATTTGACATTATTCTAAGGTCGCATGCCATAGCTAAAGCAGCGCCAATGCCTGCAGCTGGTCCATTAATAGAAGCAATTACTGGCTTTTCCATCTCAATAATGTCTTTAAAAAACGGCTTGAAGCCTCTTTCAAGCGCATCTTTTGATCCATTCCAACTTTTTGATCTATCATTTAAATCTGCACCAGCCGAAAAACCTTTACCAGCGCCTGTAATGATTACAACTCTAGAATTAGAGTCATTACTTACCTTACTTGTGGCCTTATGAAGATCTATCATTAATTCTTCATTAAATGCGTTCAATACCTCTGGCCTATTAAGTTTTATTAATGAAACTCTTTCATGTTCTATTAGCTCTAATGTTTTGTAGCTCATCGCTAATACCCCCCCTTTTTTTTATTATCCATTTTCTTGGATACTAATCATTTTATTATAGTATGTAATTGATCCGCCAACCTGCTCCCCATCAGACCTTGTCCAGCTAACTATGCTTCTTGGGCCAGGATTAGAATCAATAAATGTTTTTAATATCTCTTCCATTACTTTCTGACTTGGCATGGCTATATTTTTTTTCTTAATGGAGAACCTCAATATTTCTTTAATAACCTCCCTTTCTAGAGATTTTAATTTTTTAAGATCAATTTCACCCAGTAAAAATTCAGAATAATTTGATTTAAATAAATCTTTATAGATATCGAGCTTATTTTTAATTAGATTTGAAGTTTTGCTGATTCTTGATGAGGGCTCGACCCATCTCTCATTGGCTAATGGCAAAATTTTATTTCTAATATAATTCCTATCCTGATCATCAGAAAAATTTGTTTTATCTTCTATATAACTTATACCATTTTTATCTGCATAAGATTTAAGATGTTTTTTGCTTAAAGATAGTAATGGTCTAATTAAATGACCTTTCCCTAATTCTCTTGTTTCAGCTGGTCCAATTAAACCATCAATACCCGTGCCCCTAAATAACCTTAAAAGAATAGTCTCAGCTGTGTCATCTTGATGATGTGCAGTCAAAATTTGTTCAGAATCTTCTAGTATATTTGTAAAAATTTCATATCTTTTATTTCTTGCAGCTGATTCGATACCTCCGCCCTTCGCTAAAATTTGTGTAGATATAATCTTTAAAGGAATATTTATTGAATTGCATACTGCTTTACAGTGATCTTCCCAAATTTCGCTCTCTTTATTAATGTTGTGATTTACATGAATAGCCTCAATCAATAAACTATTTTTAATAGATAGTTTATAAAAAATATCTAGAAGAACAGATGAGTCTAAGCCGCCACTGTATGCGATATAAATTTTTTCTGTTGGATTAATATTATTTAAGACAAAAGAATAATCTCTCATCCTATGAACCGATCTTTAGCAGCCTTTGGTATCTCCTTTCAATCAATTTATCAATAGACAACTTTTGAAGACTCTTTAGGTTTTTAAGTAATGAGTTTTTAATAGACTCTGAAACTTCATCATAATTTCTATGAGCTCCACCAAGAGGTTCGCTAATAATTTCGTCAACGATACTAATTTTTTTTAATTCTTTGGCAGATACTTTCATTGATTCTGCAGCTTTTTCAGCTTCATCAGATGATCTCCAGATTATAGAGGCACATGCTTCTGGAGATGCAACAGAATATGTAGCATATTCCAACATAGATAAATGGTCTCCAACACTAATAGCAAGAGCTCCTCCAGATCCACCTTCTCCAGTAACTACAACCATGATTGGTGTTTTTAATTCAGACATTATGGCTAGATTTTGTGCAATTGCCTCACTCTGCCCCCTCTCTTCACCTTCAATTCCAGGATAAGCTCCCGCAGTATCAATAAATGTAATTACTGGTAAAGCGAATTGTTCCGCTAAGTTCATTAGCCTTTTGGCTTTTCTATAACCTTCAGGCTGAGGCATACCAAAATTCCTTCTAACTTTTTCTTCAGTATCTCTACCTTTTTCATGCCCAATTATCATTACTGGAATGCCATCAAGATATGCCATTCCTCCAACTATTGATTGATCATCAGCGAATTGCCTGTCGCCATGCAGCTCATCAAAGTCGCTAAAAATTCTCTTAATGAAATCTAATGTATGAGGTCTTTGAGGATGTCTAGCAACCTGAACAGTCTCCCAAATAGATAACTTGGAATAAGTTTTTTTTATTAGCTCCTCTCTTTCTTTCTCTAAAGACTCAGCTTGAAGTTTTATTGTTGGGTCTCCAAGATCAGCAGATCTCAATGCACTTATTTTTTCAGAAACTTCTTGAATTGACTTTTCAAAAGCAAGAAATTTTTGATCGCTCTCAACAAAGGTTTGAGTATTTGGTGTTATATTATTTTTATCAGGATCATTCATAACTATTTTTTAAAATTTAAGGAATCAATACCAAAAATATCTATTAACTTAGATAACTTATCTAAATCTGGAACAAAGTTATACTTGTTACCTAGCTCTATTATAGCTTCTGATTCATCAGTTATAACTTTAATATTGATTTTACATCCAAGTGCATTAATCCAAAAATCATCATCAATACTTGAAATAATTTTAGAAAGTTCATCAAGACCTCTTATTTTGGATAAAGATAGATCTATCTCTATTGTTTTTAACTTTTTACTTAGCTCTTCATCAACCAATTTAATATCTTTTACCCGCATTCTAAAAGATGAAATGCCCATTTCTTTAGAGCGATAATCATCTATTTCTATGGCGCCTTTAAGAACTAATATAGCCCCTTCTTTAAGAATTTTATGACAGTTTTCCAAGATATCACTTGCAATTACTCCATCCATCGTGCCTGTGCCGTCATCAAAATTTATAAAAGTTAATGGCTTTCCAGATCTATCCCTTATCTGCCTCACAGAGTTAATTAAGCCAACAATAGATCCTTTTTTGCTATCTATGTTTAAGTTTCCTATTAAGGATGACCTTAATACATCTATTTGTTTTTTTATTGCATTTACTGGATGGCCAGACAGATAATAACCTAAAGATTTTTTCTCAAGCGATAGCTGTTCGCTAAGGGATAACTCTTTAATATCTTTATATTTTGCATATGGATCAAAATCTTGTTCAATGTTTGCAAATAAATCACCTGATTTCTGCTCATTACTATTTAACTTATTTGAACCATCTCTCAACATATCTACAACACTTGCTATAGCTATTGTTCTTGATGGAGCGATCTTGTCAAAAGCTCCTGATTGAGCAAGCGCTTCAAGAGATTTTTTCCCACCAAGTTTAATGTCAACTTTTTTTGAAAAGTCCCATAAATCTTTAAATTTATTAGTTTCTCTAATTTTGCATACATGTTTTATAAAAGAGTCTGCAACTCCCTTGATTGCTCCAAGCCCATACTCTATTTGATTGCTTTTGTTGACAATAAATCGCTTGCTGCTAGATAAAATATTTGGATTTAAAACATCAATATTCATTCTTTTGCATTCTTGGGTAAGGGCATAAATTTTATCTGTATTACCTAGCTCTGTAGACAGGACAGCAGCCATGAAATGTTCTGGATAGTATGTTTTTAAATAAGCTGTTTGATATGAAATTAGAGCATATGCGGCAGAGTGAGATTTATTAAATCCATAACCTGCAAACTTTTCAATTAGATCAAAAATCCTTTCAGCTACAGCAGGTTTGATGTTATTTTTTTCACAACCTTCTTTAAAGTACTTTCTTTGCTGCTCCATTTCCTCAACTTTCTTTTTACCCATGGCTCTTCTTAAGATATCTGCCTCGCCTAAAGAAAAATTCGCCAAGACTCTAGCGGCTTCCATAACTTGCTCTTGATATAAAATCACGCCATAGGTTTCTGAAAGTACAGGTTCTAAAAGCTCGTGGGGGTAAGTAACAGGGGTCTTTCCATGTTTTCTATCTACAAACTGATCATGCATACCTGAGTCAAGTGGCCCCGGCCTATAGAGAGCTAGCAAAGCTACTATTTCTTCAAACTTAGTTGGCTGTAATCTTTTTATAAGATCCCTCATCCCCGATGATTCTAGCTGGAAAACTGCCATAGTCTTACCTGAGCTTAATAATTCAAAAACTTTAGGGTCGTTTAAAGGAATCTTGTTAAGATCAATTTCTTTTTTTGAATTGGAAAAGTTAATTGATTTTAAAGCTCGATCAATAACTGTTAGTGTTCTAAGGCCTAAGAAATCAAACTTAACTAAACCTATTTTTTCAACATCATCTTTATCAAATTGCGTCATAACTGATTGAGATTGACGGTCATTGTAGACTGGGCAGAAATCAGAGATACTGCCAGGTGCGATTACAACTCCTCCAGCATGCTTTCCTACATTCCTTGCAATTCCTTCAAGCTTATAGGATAAATCAACAACCTCTCTAACCTCAGAATCATTCTTTATAGTTTGTTCAAATATAGGCTGCTCTTTTCTAGCTTTATCTAATGTCATCCCAGGAGCAAAGGGAATCATTTTTGAAATTCTATCGCCTAAAGCATATGGCCTTCCAAGAGCCCTAGCAACATCCCTAACAACCGCCCTTGCTGCCATAGTCCCAAATGTTGCAATTTGTGAGACGGCTCCAGAACCATACTTATTACTAACATAATCTATAACCTTGTCCCTTTTTTCCATACAAAAGTCAATATCAAAATCAGGCATAGAGAGTCTTTCTGGATTTAAAAATCTTTCAAATAAAAGCCCATGCTCAATTGGATCCAGTGCAGTGATGCCTATAGCAAAAGCTACCAAAGAACCAGCGCCTGATCCCCTTCCGGGACCAACAGGAACTTCATTATTTTTTGACCATTCAATAAAGTCATAAACAATTAAAAAGTAACTAGAAAACCCCATTGTCTTTATTTGATCAAGCTCATAATCTAATCTTTTTAAATATTCATTTTGAACAGATTCATCTAAATCATTTATAAATTGTTTTAAGTTCTTTGTTGCAAGTTCTTTTAAAAATGAATCAAAATTATGCTCATTAGGAACTGGATACTCTGGCAAAAAATATTCTTTGGTGTCTATGGAAACATTACATCTTTTTGCAATTTCATTTGTATTAGACAGAACTTCTTCAAAATCTCCAAATAACTCATGCATTTCATCAGAAGATTTAAAATATTGCTCTGAGGAAAATATTTTCTCTCTATTAGGATCATCGAGCGTTCTACCTGTATTAATACATACCTTTGTTTCATGAATGTCATAATCATCCCTATGAGCAAACATCACATCATTAGTAGCTATCACTGGAATGCTCCTTGACGCTGCAATAGGTAAAATTTTTCTTATATAGTCTATTTCGTTTAATCTTTTGGTGTTTTGTATTTCTAGGACAAAATCATCACCAAAATTCTTCATAAAACTCTCCAGTTTTAAATCTAAATCTTGAACTCTTTCATTTCTAACAAGCTCAAAAATATGACTAGACCTCCCACCTGATATAACAATCAAATCGTCTTTAAGCTCGCAAAGATCTTTGAATGAAATAATAGGCGAAGAAAAATTATAGTTATTATGTGCCTTGGAAATAATCTTCATCAGACTTCTGTGGCCCTTATTGCTTTTAGCGAGACATAAAAGCTCATATGGCATATCATCTCCATCAAATATTACTTTGATTGATGAACCTGAAATTGGTTTTATGCCAGCAGCCTCACATTTATTAAAGAACTTAACTAAGCCAAACATATTTAAATTATCAGTTAAGGCAACTGACGGTGTAGAGTATTCTTTTGCTTTATCTACAATTTGATCAATTGTCAGCAATCCATGAGTGATACTGAACTCAGATGAAACTCTAAGATGGGAGAAAGGTGAACTCATTTATCGCTCTACCCCCTTAAATGATCTTCTATGTATCTTGGATGCACCATACTTACTTAACATTTCTTTGTGCAATTTTGTTGGATAGCCTTTGTGTTTTGCTAAGCCATAATGGGGATACTTTTTATCTAAATTCAACATTAAATTATCTCTATATACCTTTGCTATTATTGAAGCGGCACTTATTTCTTCAACTAGAGAATCTCCCCCAATTATCGCTTCTTTATCAAATTTTATATCTGGTAAATAAAGACCATCAACTAAAACTTTGCTCGGCTTAATACTCAGATTTAGTATAGCTCTTTTCATTGCTAATAAAGATGCATTATGAATATTTACTTCATCAATTTCTATAGGCGAGACGATACCATATGCAAAATATGAATTTTCTAAAATTAGCTTACTTAAATTATCTCTTTTAATTTTGGAGAGTTTCTTTGAGTCATCTAAACCTGCAATATTTTTTTTTAAAATAACTGCTGCTGCTATTACTGGTCCAGCCAAACAACCTCTTCCGACTTCATCGACTCCAGCAATTAAACTCTTCAATTTAGATTGAGAATCTTTGATGCAGTTTCTGCAAAGCCATCACCTTTTAAAGCTAATTTAAGTTCATAAGACAAGTCTTCAAAGTGATGAGAATGCATAACATCAAAAATTAAATTACCGGTGCATTTAGCCTGGAGTAGTTCTGGATATGCTTCTTTTTTTAGCAAGAGATTTGGAAGACCAATAAATTCAACTTTGAGCATACTGGAGATTATGCTGAAGTTTATTTGATTTGTTTTGTAGCATATTACTGGTCCTGCATTTAATAATGCTGCTTCAAGCGACGCAGTACCTGAAGTAATAACTGATTTTTTCGATAGTGTCAGAAAATCTTTTGTAGCATCCTTTTTAACTAAGAATGGCATATTTATTTTTGATAAATGATTTTCGATATTAAGTTTTGCTGCGTCATCAGCTACAGGTATCAAAAAAAATGTGTTTTCATCTGACTCTATTTGTAGCTTCATAAAATCAATGTATGTCGGCATCATATGATTTATTTCTGATTCTCTACTTCCAGGAAGAATAGCAATAAAGTTCATCCTAGGATCAAGGGAATATTCTCCTATTATTTGCTCATCATCTTTAGAGTGAATATCAGCAAGGGGGTGACCAAGATGCGAACTGCTATGTTCCTTACTAGTATAAAACTTATGCTCAAAGTCAAATAAACAAACAGTATGATCAATAAATTTCTTTATATTTTTAATTCTACCCTGTCTCCAACCCCACACAGAAGGACTAACTAATTGAATATTCTTGCAAATATCTTGCTTTTTAAGCGCTTTATGAATTCCTATATTAAAGTCGGGTGAATCAATTCCTATAAATATGTCTATTTTATTTTCAGTGAAGGTTTTGATAAGCTTTTTTCTATTGGATGTTAATTGCCTATAGTTCAATAAAGGCTCTATAAGACCCATGATTTGCAGATGTTTAAAATCAAACATTGATTCTAAGCCATGAGATTCTATTTTAGGTCCACCGACTCCAAATAGCTTAATTTCTCTTGATTTAGACAATTCTTCGATAAGCTGGGATCCTAAAATATCTCCAGAATGTTCTCCAGCAACAATACCAATCTTTAATATATCTTTAGCTAAGGTCACTTACCTAGTGATGCCTCTTGAAGATATCTTTATAGACTCTATTAATATCGACAAGTACTCATTTGAATGTTTTTGTTGAAGTTCTTCTAGTTTAAAAAGAGCCTCATCAAGCTTTAGTGATTTACGATAAATTAGTTTGTATGCTTTTTTTAAGAGAGATACCACTTCGTCATTAATATCATTCCTTGATAATCCTACTGAGTTAAGGCCTATCACCCTTGCAGGATTAGAAGCAACTTTTACAAAAGCAGGCACATCCATTGTTACTGAAGTGCTCATTCCGGTAAAAGAATAATCACCAATATTACAAAACTGATGAATTGCAGTATAGCCTCCAATAGTTACAAAACTACCCACCTTTACATGACCAGCAAGAGCAGCATTATTTGCAAATACATTATGGTCACCTATTACACAGTCATGTGCTATGTGGGCATAGGCCATTATTAAATTATTGTTTCCAATACTAGTAATACCCTTATCCTGAATAGTGCCTCTATGGACAGTTACACCTTCTCTAAAGGTATTGTTGCTACCTATAATCAATTGGGTCTTTTCTCCTTTAAATTTTTTGTCAGGAGTATCTTCTCCAATGCTTGAGAATTGAAAAAAAATATTTTCTGGGCCAATAGAGGTAGGTCCTTTAATAACAACATGTGAATGAAGTATGCAATTCGGTCCAATTTCTACATCTTCTCCAATAATACAAAATGGGCCAACTGAAGAAGTCTCGTCTATCTTTGCATTAGGATGGATAACTGCTGTCTCATGTATTGTCATTATGCTGGTGTGTCCGCACACATAATTGTTGCTGAGCAAGCTAATTCATTATTAACTTCCGCTCTAACATCAAATTTCCATATACCCCTCTTTACATTAACGACTTTGCTAAAGAGATGCAATGTATCTCCAGGTCTAACTCTTTTCCTGAATCTAACATTATCAACGCCTGCAAAAACATACAATGATCCTTCTTGAGGGGTTTTATCCATTGTCTTGAAGCCTAATATGCCTGAGGCTTGAGCTAGCGCTTCAATGATTATTACTCCAGGCATAATTGGATTTCCTGGGAAATGTCCTCTTAAGTAATCTTCCTCCGGAAGAACTTTTTTTATAGCATGTATTGAATTTCCAAGATCAATTTCTATGACCTCATCAATAAACAAGAACGGCTCTCTATGTGGAAGATATTTTAGAACTTCTGCGGTGGCGGATGACATGGGTTTATTTCCTTCTTTTAATGAATATTGATGATTTTGCCCAGTCTTTTGGGTTTTGTGCCGGCATTATACCTATATATTCTCCACCCTCAGAAATATTTTTTGTTATAAGTGTATGTGCTCCTACAGACACATTATCAGTAATAGTAAGATGACCCAATACACCTGACAATCCCCCCATTCTAAAATTTTCTCCGATTACAGTTGAACCAGCAATAGCGCAACATGCTGCTATAGCTGAGTTTTTACCCAGATCAACATTATGAGCAATATGAATCTGATTATCTAATTTAACTCCATCACGAATAATTGTGTCATCAAGGGCGCCTCTATCTATTGTGCACCCTGCTCCAATCTCCACATTATCTCCAATTACGAGATTGCCAAGTTGCTCTATTTTTACATAACCATTTTTAGTTGGAGCATAACCAAACCCATCAGATCCTAAAACAGTGCCAGGAAATATATTGCAATTTGATCCAAGCTTAACATTACAAACCAAAGATGCATTTGGCTGTAAGCATGAACTATCACCAATGACACAATTAGGCCCAATGTAAACATTTGCACCGATGAATACATTATTTCCTATCTTTGCATCTGAAGACACGATTGCTGTTGAATGAATTCCATTGTTATTTGGATCATTGTAAAAAGGGCTAAAAAGTTTAGAGGCCAAAGCATAGGAAAGATATGGATCTTCAGTGACTAAAAAATTTTTTTTGTCATCCTCTTCAACGAAATCTTGATGAACAATAAATGCTTTAGCTTCAGAGGTTTTTATGTATTTAGAATATTTTTTATTTGATAAAAAGGTTAGAGAAGTCTTATTAGAGTTCTGTATAGTTGAAAGGTTATCGACGATAGCTTTGCCATCGCCGATTAATTTAGCATTTATGAGTTTTGATAACTCTAATAAAGTAAAACCTTGGTGAGCAGTCACTACTCAGTTGTAGCGGTCTCAGTAGCTTGAACATCAAGCATAGAAGTAACATCATCAGTCAAATCTATTGCTGGGTCACTAAAAAGAAGAGCTTCATTTTTTGCCAATAAAACTGAGATTTGTTTTGCAGCTATAAGTTCACCGATTATTTTTTGCATAGCTGGACCATTTTCAGCAAAAACTCTTTGTGCAGTTTCTTCCTGTGCAGCTTGGATTTTTCCAGCTAAAAATTCTAGATCTTTACCTTTTTCTTGAATGTCTCTTTGAATTTCTGCAATTTCAGCCTGAGATAAAGTCTCTGCGTCTTTTTGTAAATTCTCTGCCATAGACTGTCTTTCAGTCTGGATTGATCTTGCTTCTTCTAAGTTTGCAGCATAATCAGCATCTTCTTCAAGAGCTTTAAATGCATCTTGAGCAGCTTGAGTTGAAAGAACCGCAGTTCTCATATCAATAACGGCTACTCCGTCAGCTGAAAAGACAGGAAAAGATATCATCAAAGCTGTTAAAGCGATTAAGTTAATTTTAAGTTTATTGTTCATGTTTACCCCTCATTGGAATCTTATATTTTATATTAAAACTATTGAAAAATACTCAATTAAAAAACATTTCCTACAGTAAATTGGAATTCTTCAGTTCTTTCTTGTGGACCTGCATTAGTTGGTTTTGAAATTGCAAAACTCATAGGGCCAAAGCCAGTGATCCAAGTCACGCCAACACCATATGAGTATCTTAACTCTCCAAGATCTGGTTTATAGCAGTTGTACTGATATTCTTTACAATTATCCGAGAAAACATTACCGAAATCGAAAAAGAAAGCTGATCTCATAGACCTTTGATCTTCAATGAATGGCAATCTGAAAATTAGCTGGAGGCTTCCTTCCACCTTTACATTACCACCTATTGGAGCATCATAATAACGAGATGTAGTGTTTGCATATGGATTTTCATATGGAGCATCTGCTTCACCATCTCCATCCGTATCAATTAAATTTGGGCACGTTCCTTCAGCATAATTAAATTCATAGCATGGTGCTTGTGTGCTCCTTGGCCCTAATGTGTTTGATTCAAAACCCCTCAAAGATCTTGGGCCACCTGCATAGAAATTCTGAAAGAATGGTGTTTCTTCAGAGTCACCATATGCATCCATATAACCAAGCTCTCCAGAGAAACCAAAAACTAAATTACCAAATCCAAGAGGCTGATATGTTTTTTGTTGAATGCTGGCTCTGTAATAGTTGAGGTCACTAAATGGCAGTGTTGTCATGAGACTAACACTTGTTGAGGATCCATCGGTTGGAAATAGCCCTCTATTTAGCGTTACTCTTGACCATACAAAATTAGCACTAACGGTATCAAATACGTTGCCCTCAGATGCAACAAAATCATAAATCTCCCTGGCGGGAAGAGTACCTATACTAATATCTGTTTTATCATATGTTAAATTGAAGCCAAGTCTCTGTGTATCTGATATTGGGTACCCATATTGAACACCCAGTCCTTCTGAATTTGTAAGATAATTAGCAACATTATATTCGCCATAATCAGTTTCGCGAAAATATAGGTTGTAACCAACACTCACTCCATCAACAGTTGCATAAGGATCCATAAAAGCAAAATTGTACATCTCGCTATAAATATTCTTGTTAATGCCAAGGCTTAAAGTATTGCCAGTACCCATAAAATTTTGTTCTTGTAGATTAAATCCAAGCTGAAGACCAAAATCACTATATCCAACATTACCACCAATTGAACCAGTGCTTTCTTCTTCTACAGAATAAACAACATCAATTTGATCATCAGTTAATGGGACTGGGATAGTTTCTACACTAACCTCTTTAAAGAATCCAAGTCTCTCTAAACGAATTTTACCTGCTTCAATGTTGTCATCAGAGGTCCATGCCCCTTCAAATTGTCGCATCTCTCTTCTAAGAACATAATCTTGAGTAATCTCATTGCCAGTAAAGAGGATTTTTCTAGTATAGGTTCTCTTTCCTGGGATAATGTTATAAGTTAAGTCTACTGTTTTATTATCATCATCCGTTTCCGGAACGCCGCTAACTTCTGCAAAAGCATAACCTTGATTACCAAGAATTTTTTTAAAATAATCTTCAATCGCTGTTATTTGACCTTGAGAGTATATTTCGCCCTCTTGCGAGGATGTTATTGGCAAGTACGCTTCTTCATCAAAAGGTATGTCTCCAATTACATTAACCTCAGAAATGGTATATTGATCTCCTTCAAAAACATTAAAATCAATAAAAATTGATTTTTTATCTCTAGACAAACTTATTTGAGACGACTCAATTGAAAATTTTAAATAACCCCTGTCTAAATAGAATGATTCAAGGGTTTCTATATCACCTTGAAGCTTTTCTTTAGAATATTGGTTGTCATTTCTGATAAAGCTAAAAAATGACCCTTCAGATAATTCAAACCCTTCTAAAAGATCTTCTGTTGAAAAAACTTCATTTCCAATAATGTTGATTTTTTTTATCGCAGCACTTTCGCCTTCATCTACTTCAATGGAAATTTCAATTGTATTTCTAGCTTTCAAGCTCTCTTGGATGTCTACGCTGGCTCCATACCTTCCATTTGATGAGTATGATCGTACAAGCTCTGATTTAACTTTTTCAAGGGTTGATCTTTTATATACTTCTCCTTCTTTTACACCAACGCCATCAAGACTTTCCATCAGCTGTTCCGTTTTTAAAGCCTTGTTTCCAGAAATATCTATGCCGGAAATCGATGGTCTTTCTGCTACGGTAATAACCAATGTATTTCCATCTTTTCCTATTTGAATATCATCAAATTGCTCGGTAGAAAAAAGAGACTTCACAATGTCTCTCGATTTTCTAGCATCTATCTTATCTCCAACACTTATAGGTATTACATTAAAAATACTTCCAGTAGATACTCTTTGTAATCCTATTATTCTTATATCGCTTACTAAAAACTCATCAAAAGCAGACAAATTAATTGTTAGCATGAGGGCAAAAAATAATTTCTTTAAGTTAGACATAATTTACTATTTAAATGTACCTAGAAATATCATTAAAAACTGCAAAAATCATAAGCATTCCAACCATAATTGCCCCTACAGTGAAAACATAACCTTCGACTTTTTCTGGCAGTGGTTTCCCCCTTACAGCCTCAATTCCAAGCAAAACTAATTGACCTCCATCAAGAACTGGCAATGGTAATAAATTAAGAACTCCTAAACTAATACTTAATAACGCCATTAAATATAAAAAGGGTATTACGCCTGCTTTAGCAGTATCCCCAGCCATCTGAGCAATACCAATTGGCCCAGAGAGGTTTTCGGCCCCCATATTACCTGTAAGCATTTTTCCAATAAATTGAAGAGTTTTTAGACTTAGATTATAAGTTTCGTATGCTCCTTTGGCTAAAGAACTTAAAAACCCCCTTGAAGTACCAAACTGAACGCCAAGAGAGCCGATTAGCTTACCTTCTAAATCTTCTATAGAGCTAAGCTGGATCTGTTTAAAAATTGATTCGCCATCTCTTTCAACGGTCAGATTTATAAGTCCTCCAGGTTTATCTTTAATCAGATTGTTTATGTCTTGTATATAATTAATTTTGTTGGAATCTATGTTAGTTATCAAATCACCACTTCTAATTCCTGCAATATAAGCAGGACTATCTGTCGAAACTTTTCCAATAATTGCAAGATTCTTATATTCCAATTCAATTCCCAAAGATGAAATTGGGTCTTTTTGCAGCTCTGAGGTACCAAGAAAATCATTTACAAATACAAACGAGTTATATTCGTTACCACTTTCTCTGTTCTTTAAAGTAATTTCAATCTCACCTGAATATCCAGCATATGAAAGAAGCTCTAAAGGAATATCTTTTGGGTCAGATATAGCTTGAGAATTAATCCCTATTATTTCATCGCCTTCAACAATTACATTAGAAGATTGAAATTCAATTTCACTGGAAATTGTTTTTACTGTAGCTACATTATTAGGATTAATTGTGTTCATAAAGACAATACTGAAAACAAGTATTGCAAGAATAAAATTAGCAAGAGGGCCTGCAAACATAATTGACGCTCTTTGCCACTTGGGCTTTGAATCAAAAGTATTCTTTAATTGCTCAGGCGTTAATTCATTTTTTATTTCTGGCTCTACTTCTATCAATTTATCAGTAATCATTGATACATAACCGCCTAGAGGCAATGCAGAAAGAGCAAACTCAGTTCCATGTTTATCTTTCTTCTTATAAATTATTGGCCCCATTCCTAGCGAGAATGTTTGAACATGCACTTTACACATTCTTGCAACAATGAAATGTCCATATTCGTGAATTGTTACCAAGATGCCTATAAGCACCAAGAAAGAAGATATATATATTAAAGTTGACATAAATAAGTTATTTTAAGGTAGTGATTCTATCACCTTCTTAGCCTGTATGCGTGTTTCTTTATCCATTTCATAAATTGATTCAAGATCAATATTGTTTGACATAGATTTAGTGTCAAAAGTTCTTTCTATAACTGAATAAATATCAGAAAACTTTATCTCTTCTTTCAAAAATGAAGCCACAGCAACCTCATTGGCAGCATTAAAAATTGTTCCAAGCAACCCTCCATCACTACAGACAGTTCTTGCCATTTCCTCAAGAAAAATTCTATCATCAGGAAAAGGTAAAAAATCTAGTCTCATTCCACTAAAATCTAACGGCTTAAATTTAAAAGGGACTTTTCTGTCGAAAGATAATGCATTTGCTATAGGAACTCTCATATCTGGGTTGCTCATCTGAGAAATGCTTGAGCCATCTTTGAAAGTAACAATTGAATGAATGATACTTTGAGGGTGAACAATTAAACTAAATTTTGACTCATCTAAATTAAAAAGATATTTTGCCTCAATTAACTCGAGACACTTATTTACAAGTGTCGCCGAATCAATAGATATTTTAGATCCCATTGACCAATTGGGATGTGCTAAAGCCTGTTTTATGGATACCGTTGACAGCTCATCAAGCGAATGATTGAGAAAAGGCCCTCCGGAAGCAGTAATAACAATATCAGAAATATCGTTAGAATCTGTGCATGACAATAAACACTGATGAATAGCATTATGTTCACTATCTATCGGAATGATTTGTGTTTTATGCTTTTTTGCAAGGGGTATTAAGAGATCACCGGCAACAACGATACTTTCTTTATTTGCAAGTAATATTCTTTTACCAGTTTTTGCAGCTAATATAGTTGCTTCAAGGCCAGCAAAACCTGAGATTGCCGATATTATAATATCTACATTATCTATGGTTAATAGTTTCTCTAAGTCATTTGATCCAGAAAGAATTTCAAACGATGTTTTTGACATATCTTTAATAGCAGTTTTTGAGTCTTCTATGTTGGTATAGACAAAATCAGGTGCGTGTTCTTCAATAATTTCTATAGCTCTTGCAGAATTGCTATGAAAAGACATGCCTATTAACCTAAAACTATCTCTATTTTCTTCAATAACCTTTAGAGTACTTTCGCCAACACTTCCGGTGCACCCTAGTATTAAAATATTTTTCATGTGTATAGCAATATAATTAGGAAAATCAGTACTGGAAATGATGATAGATGAGAGTCAATTCTATCTAATAGACCTCCATGGCCTGGGAGAATATTACCAGTATCCTTAATTCCAGATTTTCTTTTTAAGAAACTAAAAAAGTAATCTCCAACAAATGCAAAAAACGACCCGATAACAAGAACAATAATGAATGTTGCAGGAATCTCAAATATATAATAAATACCAGCACCAAAAAGAAAACACCCCCCAAGGCCTCCTAAGAAACCTTCTAAGGATTTATTTGGACTAATATCTGGAAATAATGGGGTCTTTCCTATTGAGGATCCCACCAAATATGCAGAACTATCAGATATTGCTGAATTAATAATTAATATAAAAAATAAAATGAAATTTGAAAATACAAAAATGTCGGTTACTTTCACTAGATAGAGTGAACAAGAATAAAATGACAAGAGGGTTAGAAACCTTATATGAATATTATCAAAACTAACTAAAGATAGCTTGGAGGTTTTACCTAAAACTAGATATATGCTAAAGACCAACCAAAATAAAACTGAAATCAGGATTGTTAATTGGATTAGATTTACTGAAGCAAAAAGATAACTAAAAAGTAATATCAGAAATAGTACTTTACCAAATAGAATTTGATTATTAGAGTTATTTAGCCACTCTGTATTTGATGCATATAAAAGCAAAAATACAGACGTAAGAAGAATATATGTATTTTCAAAGTAAACAATTCCAACAATTGGGAGTGTTAACAATACTGCAGTAATGCTTCTAGTTAAAAAATTTGATTTAAATTCTTTTTCCAAAACGTCTACTCACTTTTTTAAATTTAGTTATTAATTCTTGATATTTCTGTTTTGAAAAATCTGGCCAATATTCATTGGTAAACATTATCTCAGAATAAGCTATTTGGTATAAAAGGAAATTGCTGACTCTATTGTCTCCGCCCGTTCTTATTAATAGATCAATCTCGCTTTCGGGAACTAATGATTTTTTCAGAATATAATCATGATTGATTTCATCAATTGAAATTATATTATTCTGAATATCTTTTGAAGCTTTTTTAACTATATTTAATATATCTTGTTGTCCGCCATAACCCAACGCTATATTTAGTCTCAAGTTAGATTTTTCAAATTTTGTAGACTTTTGAGCAAATTCTATTCTTTCTAAAATATTTTTTCCAAATTTATCCAGCTCACCAAAGAAACTTAAAGATACCTCTTGCTCAATTAGATCCGGAACTTGATCATCAATAGCTTTTAATATTAGTTTTTTAATTGAATTTATTTCTTGTGGTGGCCTGCCCCAGTTTTCAGAACTAAAGGCATATAATGTAAGAGACTCTATACCTTGATTTATAGATTCTTCAACAATATCCTTTACAACTGCAACTCCTTTTTCATGGCCCTTACTGACCTGAAGTGCATTTGATTTCGCCCATCTACCATTACCATCCATAATGATAGCAACATTTTTAAGTTGGTTAGATTGGCTTAGTTTAAGGGTTTTAGCCATAAGGCTTATTATATTTCTAAAAGGTCTGCTTCTTTTGCCTTTAACTCTTCATCAACAAGTGAAATATATTTATCTGTTTCTTTTTGAACTCTATCTTCAATTCTTCTGAGGTCATCCTCTGAAATGTCTCCATTATTCTGCTCTTCTTTTGCAGATGTATTTGAATCTCTTCGAATATTCCTTATTGATATTCTTGCATTCTCTGCCTCCGACCTGGCTTGCTTTATGTAATCTTGTCTTGTTTCTTCGGTCAATGAAGGCATAGTAACTCTTATCAAATCACTAGATGTGCTTGGATTAAGGCCAAGGTTAGAATTAAGAATGGCTTTCTCAACTTCAGGAATTAAGCTTTTATCCCACGGAGAAATTACTAATGATCTTCCCTCTTCAACACTAATATTAGCAGCCTGATTAAGAGGGGTTGGGTTGCCATAGTAATCAATTTTAACATCATCTAATAAAGCAGGATTTGCTCTCCCTGTTCGAATCTTATTGAAAGCTGAAGAAAGCGAACTAAGAGATTTCTCCATTCGCTTAGAAGTGTTATTTATTAATTCTTCCATATTAAGATATAAGTGTACCTATATTTTCGCCACAAATGATATTTTTTAAAGCATCATCTGCATTTACATTAAAAACCTTCATTGGTAACTGATGGTCTCTAGCTAAAGTAAGAGCTGTAGCATCCATTACTTTTAAGTTTTTAGTAATAGCATCATCAAAAGTTAATTTATCAAATAAAACTGCATTTTCATTTAATTCTGGATCGGAATCGTAAACACCATCTACTCTAGTGGCTTTAAGCATTATTTCAGATTGAGTTTCAATAGCTCTAAGACATCCAGCGGTATCAGTTGTAAAAAATGGATTTCCTGTTCCTGCGGTAAAAATAACAACAAAACCATCATTAAGTAATTGGATTGCTAGCCTTCTGTCATAGTGCTCAACTATTCCGGGCATAGCAATTGCTGACATTACTCTTGTTTGAATTCCAGCTCTTTCCAAAGCATCTCTAAAAGCTATACCGTTCATAACTGTAGCCAACATACCCATATGATCGCCAGCTACTCTATCCATTCCAGCTTTATTAAGCTTTTCACCTCTAAATAAATTGCCGCCGCCAATTACAACTCCAATTTGGGCGCCTAGTTTTTTACACGTTTTTACTGAATCTGCCATTTGATCCAATATAGCTGGATCAATACCATGCTCATCTTGACCAGCAACAGACTCCCCGCTAAATTTCACGAGAACTCTTTTGTAAATTAATTCAGACATCGAATTATTTTAACTGTTCTGCAACCTCATCAGCAAAATTTTTAGTCTCTACTTCTATACCCTCTCCAACTTTTAGTCTTGAATAGGCTTGGATTATTGCATTATTGCTATTGAGTAATGCTTCAATGGTTGTGTCAGGATCTTTAACAAAGGCTTGAGAAACTAAAGAAACCTCTGATAAAAATCTCTTTAATTTACCTTCTACCATCTTATCCATGATTTCTTGAGGTTTTCCTGATTCTTTGGCTTGTGTTAGATAAATTGCT
Organism: Gammaproteobacteria bacterium; assembly: GCA_965658385.1. Classification (GTDB taxonomy): domain Bacteria; phylum Pseudomonadota; class Gammaproteobacteria; order Magnimaribacterales; family D2472; genus CAJQGY01. The sequence continues at coordinate 4,760 of CBFHRY010000006.1, read as the reverse complement.
TTCTCTCTTTCCAAGACATCTTGATCAATTTGATCAGAAGATAAGCAAATTGGATTAGTTGCAGCAACATGCATGGCAATATCCTTTGCAAGGTCATCATTACCACCATCTAAAACAACAACAGTAGCAAGTTTTGAGTCAGAGTGAATGTACAAACCTGTATTTAAATCGTTTGAATAAGTTAAAGTCTCTAACCTTCTTACTTGTATATTTTCACCAATTGCTTGCACTAAGGCTTTTCTTTTAGATTCAATTTCTGATTCATGTAAAACAGTGATGTCCTCAACTTTATTTGATGCTATGAAATCAGCTACTTCATTAGTGAATTCAATAAACTTAGAATCTTTTGCTGCAAAGTCAGTTTCAGAATTAATTTCTACGATCGTGGAGTATTCATCCCCAATATAAGCTTTTAGCACTCCATCTGCTGCCACTCTTGACGCTTTCTTTTCTGCTTTCAAAGCACTATTTGATCTTAATAAATCTAATGCATTATCAAGATTACCCTCGCACTCCACGAGAGCTTTCTTACAATCCATCATAGCAACACCAGACATATCTCTAAGCTGCTTTACTAAGGCTGCTGTAATTTCCATCTTAATTTTCCTCTTTATTTTCTTCTTCAGTTTCGATTGATTCTACATCACTCTCAACCTCATCAGTTTTAACTTCTGTTTCTTCAACATTGTCGCTGGAAGTTTCTGCGACTTCTTTGGCTTCTTCCTTAACTTCTTCTATATTCTCAACAACTTCTTCAGTTTTGACTTCGTCTTTTTTTGCTTTTTGAATTATTGGAGTGCTAGATTCAGATTTTGCTACAAAGCCCTTAGAAGATTCGAGACCCCTCTCACACGCATCTGCGATAATCTTAGTGATTAATCTAATAGATCTTATAGCATCATCATTTCCAGGTATAACAGTATCTATTCCATCTGGATTAGAGTTAGTATCAACAAGAGCTATTACTGGGATGCCCATTTTTTTTGCCTCTAATACTGCAATTTTTTCGTATTTAACATCAATGACAAAAATCGCATCTGGAAGGCCTTTCATATCCTTAATGCCACCAACGCTTGCTTGGAGTTTTACATATTCTTTTTGAATCTCAACAGCCTCTTTTTTGATTAGCTTTTCAATTCTTCCTGAAGAAATCATTTCTTCAATATCCTGTAACCTTCTAATTGATCCTCTAATTGTTTTCCAATTAGTAAGTGTTCCACCAAGCCATCTTTTATCTACATATGGCAAATCAAGCCTAGATGCCTCTTCTTTGATAGTTTTACTTGCAGATCTCTTTGTTCCTACGAATAAAACTTTGTTACCTTTAGAGCAAATGTCTTCTACCTTAGAAGCAGCTGCACTCAAATGTTCTTGTGTTAACTCAAGATCTATAATGCTGATTTTTTTTCTAGTATCAAAAATATACTTATCCATTTTTGGATTCCAGAATCTTTTTTGATGACCAAAATGGACTCCTGCATGAAGCAGGTCTTTTATTGAAACGACGCTCATTTTCATTCTCCTTAGGGTTAAATTCTCCAACCTTTGTATTGCCAACTCATTGAGCACCCAAGCAATATCTTTGTAAGGTCTTCGTGATTAAAGTTCGAGTATTTTATATAAGTTATTGTTGATTTAAAAGGAAATTATCATTTAATTTTAAATTGACTCTAAATTATATAATCCTGGATTTTTATTGATAATTTTCTTAGCGGCGCGTAATGCCCCATCTGCAAATATCAGTCTAGATAATGCCTTATGTTTTAAAGTTACATGATTTTCGTTACTTTTAAAGCCTACCTCATGTATGCCAAAGAAATCGCCTTCTCTGAAAGACTTAATTTCTATTGACTCAATAAATTTATTTTTATCTTTTTCTTCTATAAAATTTTTTAACTCTATAGCTGTCCCAGAAGGTGCATCAACTTTATTAACATGGTGATAATCATTTATAGTGCATATAGTTGAGCTATTTAAATCTTCGATAATTTTCTTAATTCCTTTTTTTAAATTAGATATCCCTTGACTCATATTAAAAGATAAAAGAATTGGGGAAAATTTTGCAGCCTCCTCAATTACTCCTAGTTGTTGCTCATTAAATCCGGTAGTTCCAATAATTAATGGAGTTAAAATTTTCTTATTTTTACGCTCTAGTATTAGATTGATACATGAATCTGGTCTAGAGAAATCTATAATACAGTCATGCTCCTCAGACAAATCCTTATCAAGCAGATTAAAATCATTGGTTTCTGAAATAATACTTTTAACAGCGGCCCCCATTCTTCCAGAAGCTCCGTTTAAGTAGAGGTTAATCATTTAAATTTGATGAAATTTTATTGAACGAGTCTGTCCCTGGGTAATTATTTTCATCGAGGCTAGATGTGAACTGATTAAGAAGCTTTAGTTGTTTTCTATTTAAGCTAGATGGAGTTTCTACTATTACCCTGCATAGAATATCTCCTCTTCTGCTATCTCTTACTATGGATGCACCTTTATTTCTTATTCTAAATACTTTACCTGTCTGGGTTTGAGCAGGAATTTTGAGAGATATAAAATTTTCAAGTGTTGGGACTTTAATAGAGCCGCCAACAATTGAAGTTTCAAATGATATGGGAACATCAATATATAAATCTCTTCCATCTCTTTCAAAAATTGGGTTTTCAGCAATTCTTATTGCTACATATAAGTCTCCTGACCGACCGCCTTTTTTCCATTCACCCTCACCACTTAGTCTAACTTTGTCTCCATTATCAACACCTGATGGAATGTTTACTGATAAGGTTTTGTTATCTTTTATTGCTCCAACACCTCTACATGTTTTGCATTTATTTTTAATAACCTGCCCAGTCCCTGAGCAAACTGAACAAGTTTGTTGAACCGAAAAAAATCCTTGTTGCATTCTTACTTGCCCAGCGCCATTACAATTCGTGCAAGTGTTTGGGCTAGAGCCTTTTGCTGCACCACTTCCATTACAATCAGGACATTCTCTATGAGAAGGAATTTTTATTTTCTTTTGAACTCCTAGGACTGCTTCTTTCAGAGTTAATTCAATATTGTATTGAAGATCCTGTCCTCTTTGCGGTCTTCTAGAAGATGATCTAGTTCCAAAAACATCTCCAAAGATATCACCAAAAATATCTCCGACATTTATATCATTAAAATTAGGTCCGCCACCGCCCATTCCATCAACACCAGAATGTCCAAATTGATCATATGCTGATTTTTTTTGAGAATCTGATAAAACATCATATGCCTCAGCAGCTTCTTTAAATTTTTCTGCTGCTTCAGGATTATCAGGATTTCTATCAGGATGAAATTTCATAGCTTTCTTTTTGAAAGCTTTTTTTAACTCCGGACCTGAGGCGCCCTTAGAGACTCCTAAGACTTCATAGTAGTCTCTTTTGGACATGAGTTATTTGTCTTCTTCTTTAACTTCTTCGAATTCTGCGTCAACGGTATTATCACCCGCCTCATCTGATGAAGCATCTCCTTCTGAATCTGATGCAGTCGCACCTTCTTCTGGCGTATAAAGCTTTTGCGTAAGTGGTGTTAAAACATCATTGAGTTCTTTTGTTGATGTTTCAATAGACTCAACATTTTCACTCTTTATGGCTTCTTCCAATGACTTAACAGCGTTTTCTACCTGGTCTTTTTCTTCATCAGTCAATTTATCGCCTGATTCTGAAATTGTTTTCCTTGTAGCATGAACCAACATGTCTGCATTATTTTTAGTCTTTACTAATTCTTCAAATTTCTTATCATCTTCGGCATTAGCTTCTGCATCCTTGACCATTTTCTCAATATCCTCATCTGATAAGCCACTTGACGCTTTGATAACAATTGATTGCTCTTTTCCAGTATTCTTATCTTTTGCTGATACATTTAAAATTCCATTAGCGTCTAAATCAAATGAAACTTCTATCTGAGGTGTGCCTCTTTGTGCAGGCGGTATATCAGTTAAGTTAAATTGACCAAGGGATTTATTTTGTGATGCTTGTGTTCTTTCACCTTGAATAACATGCACTGTAACAGCCGTTTGATTGTCTTCAGCAGTAGAAAAAGTCTGTGATTTTTGAGTTGGGATTGTTGTATTTTTCTCAATAAGAGGAGTTGAAACGCCGCCAAGAGTTTCAATTCCAAGAGTGAGTGGCGTCACGTCCAAAAGAAGAACATCTGTTGTATCTCCAGATAAAACAGACCCTTGAATTGCAGCTCCAACAGCTACAGCTTCATCAGGGTTTAAATCTTTTCTTGCTTCTTTGCCAAAAAATTCTGCAACTTTCTTTTGCACCAATGGCATTCTAGTTTGTCCGCCAACTAGCAAAATTTCAGATATTTCAGATTTTTCTATCTTTGCATCTGTTAAAGCTAATTTTAATGGCTCTAAACTTTTATCGACCAAATCTTCAACCAAAGACTCTAATTTTGCTCTAGTGATCTTGTGGACAAAATGTTTTGGGCCGGAACTGTCTGCGGTAATATAGGGAAGATTAACTTCAGTCTGATCGGATGATGATAGTTCAATTTTCGCTTTTTCAGCAGCTTCTTTTAGTCTCTGCAAGGCAAGAGGATCACTTTTCAAGTCAAACCCAGATTCTTGTTTAAACTGATCAACAAAATAATCTATTAGCCTTAGATCAAAATCTTCACCCCCTAAGAACGTATCTCCATTTGTTGAAAGTACCTCAAACTGATGCTCTCCATCCACATCAGATATTTCGATGATTGATATATCGAATGTTCCCCCACCAAGATCATAT
>CBFHRY010000005.1:12960-35506 GCA_965658385.1 Gammaproteobacteria bacterium | reverse complement strand
TAACTTAGTTTTTGATAATACTATTAAAGCTGGAGACCTTATGAAAGGAGCTATGTCTAAAGATGATTCTGCAGACTGGTTCGGAGTAGCGCCACCAGACCTTACACTTGTCACTAGATCTAAAGGGGATGATTGGGTATATACATACCTTAGAGCATATTATGAAGATTCATCCAAGCAATATGGAGTCAATAATTTAGTTTATCCTGGGACAGCTATGCCAAATGTATTGGTTGATCTTCAGGGTAGCCAAAAGTTAGTTTGTAAGGATGTTCCAGTTATTGGAAAAAATGGCGGTGAGAAAAGAGATGAAGCAGGAAATACAATTACAAAAGAAAAATGTGGCTATTTGAAAGTAGCTGAAGGTGAAGGGGCTTTATCTAAGGATGAGTTTGACAGTCTTATTTATGACCTAACCAATTTTTTAGTTTATGTCGGCGAACCAGCAAAAGCTGAACGAGAAAGAATTGGATGGTATGTTATATTTTTCTTTGTGATTTTTACAGCGCTATCATCTCTTTTATACAGAGAGTATCAAAAGGACTATCACTAGAATTCAATTAGGGGAAAATTATGATTTTATATTCAGACAGAGATGATCACTACAGTCAAAGAGTAAGAATAGTTCTTGCTGAAAAAGACATTTCAGCAGAAATTAGAGAGTCTGCTTTAGAAGATACTCCTGATGAGATTTTGTCAATAAATCCTTACCACAAACTGCCAATTCTTGTAGATAGAGATCTAGCCTTACATGATCCATCAGTTATGATGGAATATCTTGACGAAAGGTTTCCTCATCCTCCATTACTCCCGGTCTATCCAGTTGCAAGAGCTAATAGCAGAACGCTAATGTTAAGAATTGATAAAGAATGGTGCCCTATTGTTGATACCTTAATAGAGGCTAAGCTTTCCGAAAAGGAATTGATGAAGTTAAGAGAGGAACTTCTCCACGAAATTTCTTCCATTGCCCCAACTTTTAAAGAATTTAAATTTTTCATGAGCGATGAATTTACCCTAGTTGATTGCTGTCTAGCACCAATTCTATGGAGACTGCCATCCATAGGTATTAAGCTTCCAGTCAACAGACATCTGAAACCTTTGCTTGATTATCAGAAAAAAGTGTTTAAAAGACCTGGATTCTTAGATAGTCTTTCATCACTTGAAAGGGATTTAAAAGAAGAAGAGTAAGGTTAGTTACTTTCAACTTTACCTAGCATAAATTCTCTTTCGTTACATTCGTATTGATCATACTTAATAATTGATAGCTCTGAACTGACTTCAGCTCTTGGGACTCCAGATGTATATAATCTCTCCTGCATGAGAAGTTCACCTAAGATATATTTATCAAAAATCTCTCCTACATTAATATTTTTGAAATCTTTTAACATTAGATTACTAATTGTCATATTTGAAAGCGGCAAATATATACCTTCGTAGTCAATAATTTTCTTTGGATCACCAATCTGATAAAGCATATCTGTGCTTGCGAAAACAGGAAAGTCTAAAACATAATTTTTTAATATTGGCACTAATGTTTTAGCATCCTCATATTCAAGAATTACGTATATTTTTTTGATGTCTTGTTTTTTTCTTGGAGTAAATTCTATTTCTGAATTCAAATCTAACCGTTGTAACTTAGATTTTCTATTTTTGCTTTCATAAATTCCAAGTGATTTTGAAATTAGATCATCATACATTTTGTTATTTACTCTAGAGTATGAAGCCTCAGGGTAGAATTTTTTTAAACCATTTACATAATTTTCATATTCATCTCCAAAGATAACAAGGACTCCATCCTCAGAGCCGGTTTCGCTTTGAAAAATAATCTTTTCTAAATATTGGCGTTGATCATTTGAATATGAGTTACAGAAATTACCTACAGGTTTATTTAGTAGATCTTTATCGACATAAACACCATTTTCATCAAAGATAAGATCTGATTTTTGCGAGCGTTCCAATGATAACTTAATTAATAAGTTTTTATTCTTATCATCAGTATTAAAGAAATACCTTATAGAGTCTTTACTATAAATTTTTTCAGAATTACTCATAGATGCCAGAACTTTTTTCTTTAAATTCCCATCCAAAGCAAATAGATAATTATTTAATAATGATTTTTCTTCATCTGTGAGAGAAGAATATGACAAAGATTTTTGTATTACTTTTGATAGGTCAGTTCGAATGCTATCATCAAGCTCTACATTAATATCAACCGGATCGAGCTTATCACCATTTATATATAAGGATGAAGTATTGTTATTAACGCAACTTGAAAGAAAAAGTATAATCCAAAGAAATGTTAAGCTACGTTTCATAAATTTTTAATAATGTTATATTTTATCGCAACGCCAATAGGCAACCTAAATGATATATCACTTAGATCAATTGATCTTCTAAAAAATACAAATTATATATTTGCTGAAGATACTAGAAATACCAAGAAACTTTTAGATTTTTTGGATATTAAAAAGAAAGTTCAATCTTTTCATGAGCACAATGAAAAAGATATTACGCCCAAGATTCTTTCAATATTAAAAGATAAAAGCGATGTAGTTATAGTTTCAGACGCAGGAACTCCTGCAATCTCTGATCCTGGCTATTATTTACTTACGCAATGTATAAAAAACGAGATTACTTTCACTGCATTGCCAGGACCATCAAGCGTAATTAATGCTTTACTGTTATCAGGCATGCCCCCATCCAGCTTCCTGTTTTTAGGATTTATTCCAAAAAAAGGCAAACCTAAGCACAATTTTCTAGAATCAATTGCTAAAACCCAACATACAACAATTTTATTTGAAACTGCTAAAAGGGTAGAAAATACAATATCTATTCTTAATAGTTTATATCCTCAGGGTATTGATATGGCCATTTGTAGAGAAATGACAAAAATACATGAAGAAGTAATTAGAGGAAGCTCAACAGAGCTTGCAAAACTTATCAAATTAAATAAATTAACTCTTAAAGGTGAGATGGTTTTGGTATTAAGATTCTCAGATTCTAAAAAGGGTTTTGAAATAGACGAATCAATAATGAAAGCTTTTTTGGATAAGCTTCCGCCTAAAGATGCTGCAAAGTTACTATCGTTAGTCACAAAAGAATCTAAAAGAGAAATTTATAAACAATTATTAGATTTATAAATAATTTCATTGATATTATAATTATTGCGAGTTGGTCGAACGATCGCTGTATTTGCAGAGGAAAGTCCGGACTTCACAGAGCAAGGTGCCAGGTAACTCCTGGGAGGCGCAAGCTTACGGAAAGTGCAACAGAAAATATACCGCCAATTTTAATTGGTAAGGGTGAAATGGTGGGGTAAGAGCTCACCGCTTAAATGGAGACATTTGAGGCTTTGTAAACCCCAACCTGAAGCAAAACCAAATAGAAATCCTATCAGGTTGCTCGCCTGGGATTTGGGTAGGTTGCTAGAGCGTTATGGCAACATAACGTCAAGATAGATGATCGTTGATTACAGAATCCGGCTTATAGACCAACTCTTTCTTTTATAAGTGTGTAAAAGTGTGAAAAAAAATGTTTAAAGTGTGTAAATTATGCTATATACTTTTTAACATGTACGGATTTAATACAGTTTCAATAGACCCAAAGGGAAGAATAGCGATACCTGCTAAATATAGAAACTACTTAGAAAAAACTAACGAAAAGATTATCTCTATAACAAGAGATCCACAGTATCCATCTTTAAAAGTTTATTTTGGTTCCCAATGGGAACAAATATCAAATCATTTAGAGTCTCTGCAAAGCCTTGATCCAGTAGTGAGAAAAATACAATGGACCATATTAGGAAATGCTAGTGTCAATGAATTTGATCCATCTGGAAGGATGTTAGTAAATATTCCTACCGAGCTCAGAGAGTATGCAGAGATTAATGAAAAAAATAAGTTGTGTCTTGTTGGCATGGGAAATAAATTTGAAATTTGGGAGCATGAAAATTGGTCTTCACGACAAAATGGTGGGCCACTTTCTACTGAAATCTTAGATATTGTTTTACCAGAAACAATTAAATCTATGTCATTTTAAAAGGGGATTATTATGAATTGGGAAGTTATTGGTCAAGAAATAGAAAACGCTAAAATAAAAGTTGTTGGTGTTGGAGGGGCAGGCGGGAACGCTGTAATCCATATGATTAATCACAATATTGAAGGCGTTGATTTTATTTGTGCCAACACAGATACCCAAGCACTTTCAGAAGCTAATGGAGCAATTTCTCTTAAACTTGGCAACGGTTTAACAAAAGGTTTAGGAGCAGGTGCAGATCCAGATATAGGAAGAAAGGCAGCTGAGAGCGATAGAGGCGCTATAGAAGAACTTCTAAGTGGTGCAGATATGATATTTATAACTGCAGGAATGGGTGGAGGCACAGGAACAGGAGCTGCTCCAGTTATTGCTTCAATCGCAAAAGAAATGGGAGCTTTAACAGTTGCTGTTGTAACGAAACCATTCAAATTTGAGGGCAAAAGAAGAATGTCTGCTGCAGAAAAAGGTCTAGCCTCTCTTGTCGAAGAAGTAGATAGCCTCATAACAATACCAAATCAAAAACTATATGAAATTCTGGGCGGAAATACTCCTATGCAAGAAGCTTTTGCAAAAGCCGATGATGTCTTAAAAGGAGCTGTGCAGGGAATATCTGACATTATAATGAAAAAAGGTCATATTAATGTTGACTTTGCTGATGTCAAAACCGTGATGTCTGAAAAAGGAATTGCAATGATGGGTACTGGAAGATCTAGCGGAAAAGATAGAGCAATTGAAGCTGCAACTCAAGCAGTAAAAAGCGAACTCCTAGAAGATATTAATCTTAAAAATGCTAGAGGCGTCTTAGTTAATATTACCGCAAAAGAGCCAACACTTAACGACCAAACAGATGTTGCAGATATTGTTGATGAAATTTGTAGTGAAGAAGCTAATATCATTTATGGTTTAGTTTATGACGAAACAGTAGAAGAAGATCTCTTGGTCACAATTGTAGCTACAGGAGTTGATCAAAGAGGACCTTCATTAGCAATAGATAATCAGCCATCTATTAAATTAAATCCTGTAGGTCTAAATAGAGAAAAACAACCCAGTCAAAAAGTTGGCACATCGTCTGCAGAGGAAATTAACTTCCTCGATGTGCCTACTTTTATGAGAAAGCAAGTAGATTAAAATGCTTCACTTTCCAGTCCTTCTGGAAGAATCGTTAAGATATTTAATTTCTAACAAAGATGGCAATTACATTGACTGTACATATGGTAGAGGCGGCCATTCTCGAAAAATTTTAGGCGAAATAACTGCTGGCGGAACTCTTACTGCATTTGATAAAGATCCTGAAGCAATAGCAGATGCAAAACGTATTAATAGCAGCCAGTTCACAGCAATTAACTCATCATTTAACAAACTTGAAAATTATTTTAAAGACAATTCAGTAGATGGTATTTTGTATGATTTAGGAACTTGCTCAACGCATTTTGATGATGGTAATAGAGGCTTTAGTTTTATGAATAATGGCCCTTTAGATATGCGTTTTAACAATACAAAAGGTAAGCCACTTTATGATTGGATTAATAATGCATCTAATGATGAGATACTTAAAGTTCTATACGAATATGGTGACGAGAAGCACGGAAAGTTGATTACAAGGAAAATTTTAGAATATAGAGAAAAACAAAAAATTTTAACAACATTTGATTTAGCAGATTTAATAAAAGATTGTTATCCAGGTAAGAATAGAAAAATTCATCCTGCAACAAAATCATTCCAAGCTTTTAGAATTTTTATAAATGATGAGTTAAATGAAATTAATCAGTCTCTGAATCAGGCAATGAAAATCTTAAAAAAAGATGGTCGAATAGTAGTTATATCCTTTCATTCACTTGAGGATAATCTTGTAAAAAATTTTTTTAAACCAAATAAATTAGAGTTTCCAAAAGATATTCCAATAAATACTATCGAAGATGAGAAATTTAAATGTATTGCAAAAAAAATAAGGCCCAGCACAGATGAGATTACTATAAATTCTAGATCTAGGAGTGCAATTATGAGGGTATTTAAGAAATTATGAGTTTAAATTCAAAAACTTTCGTTATTTTTCTACTCATTTTTTTCATAACTTTTTTATCTTTTGAAAAAATTAAACTTTCATGGGAAATTGCCAAACTTCATCAAAATCATGAAAACCTCCAAGTTGAATATAATAAATTCAAAGATCATAATTTGAAGTTGGTCACTCAATACCACTCAGAAAATTCGATTGCAATTATTGAAAAACAATCTAAAGAAGTTCTTGGTATGTTAAAAAAGAAACCAATAACAATTACGAATAATGAAGAAAGCAAATAAATACATAAATATAAGACTTGTATTAGTATGCGCTGTATTGTCATTAGCCATTATAAGTGTAGTAACTAAGCTGGTTTTATTGAGCATTTCAGATGGGATGTTTTTACAAAATGAAGGTAAAAAACGTTATATAAAATACAGAGAGATTAAATCAGTCAGAGGCGGTATTTACGATAGAAATAATTTTCCCTTAGCGATCTCTATAGTTAATTATGATTTATATGCATTGAGTGGATTAACAAAAAATGAGCTCAAAAAAGTAAATGTTGTTCTAGGTAATGAACTTAATTTAGAAAAAAATTTTCTTTTTAAGAAAAAGACTCTGCTTAAAAAAAATATTACTCCAAAAGAACATGTTGCTTTAAAAGAATTAAATTTAAATAGGCTAGAAGTAGAAGTAAGACATAGTAGGCATTATCCTCTTGGAGACCAGATAGCTCCATTGGTTGGTTTTTTTGGAAAAGACGGAGCTCAAGAAGGTTTAGAGATGAGTTACGATTTTTTATTAAATGGGACCAATGGTAGAGAGAAATTATATAAAAATGCTAAACAAGAAATTATTTCAAAACCCCTCGAGATAATTAATAAAGTACCTGGTAAAGATATCATTTTAACTATTGATTCAACTATTCAATTTTATGCATACAAATACCTGGCTGAAGCTGTAAAAAATAATAATGCAAAATCAGGAAGCGTTATAGTTCTAGATAATAGGAAAGGTGAAATATTAGCAATTGCTAGCTACCCATCATATAACCCCAATGATCCAATGAGATCAATACAAAAGAATAGGGCATTAGTTGATGCGTATGAATTTGGTTCTGCAATAAAACCAATTCTTCTATCTTTTGCAATTGACGAAGAAGTTATAGACTTGAACAAAGAAATTTCTACTCCGCAGCGATTTGAGATTCAAAATAAAATTATCTCAGATCCTAAAAACTATCAATCATTAAAGCCTATAGATATTATTGCTTATTCTAGTCAAGTTGGTGCATCAAAAGTTGCTTTAAAAACGGGATATGACAGTATTAAAAAAAATTATATTAACTTTGGATTTTCAAAGCCTATTTCAATTAATTTTCCATCATCATCATTGGGGTATTTCAATTTTAAAGATAGCGTGAGTGACAGGGAGCTTGCAGCCTTGGGATATGGCTATGGCTTCGAAGTGAGTCCTTATCAATTAGCAAGTGCATATTCCGTTTTTGCAAACGGAGGAGTATTGAAAGATTTTGTGATCATAAAAGATGAACCAGTTATATCCCAGCAAGTTATTTCAAAAGAGTCAGCAGATTATATTTTGCAATCTTTAGAGGCAGTTGTTGAATATGGAACTGGAAAATTAGCTGGTTTAAAAGATTTTGATACTGGAGGAAAAACCTCAACTGTTCACAAGGTTTCAGTGACTGGCTATAAAGATGATTCTTATAGGGCATCATTTGTGGGTATAGCTCCAGTTGATGAAAAATCTTTAACAATAATGGTTTCTATAGATAACCCGAGTTTAAATTCATATTCAGGTGGAGCCGTTGCAGCTCCTGTATTTGCAAAAATTGCTGACAGTACTCTTAATTATTTGGGTTATTGATATGGTAAAAAAATTAATGTCTATCTTGAATATAGATTTTATCCCGACTAGAAATATTTCAGCAATTACAGATTTTTCTAAAGATGTTAAAAAAGACTCTATTTTTTTCGCTTTAGATGGCGTCAATAAACATGGTACATCCTATATAGACGAAGTTATATATAAAGATCCAATACTTATTGTTCATAACAACAAGGATTATGCGTGTGGTCACAGAAATGTTTTTTTTATCGAGGATTTAACTGAAAGACTGCTACCATTTTTATGCGAATACTATCAAATCGATTTAGATAAATTTAAGTTTATTGGATTTACAGGAACAAATGGAAAGACTTCAGCTGCTTATTTTTGTCACCAAATTCTTATTTCTATGGATTTGTCATCATCATATATAGGAACTTTAGGGTTTCTAAATAACAGCATGAGTAATTTTGCAGAGTCTAAAAATACAACCCCAGGCGTATTTGAGATTTTCAATTTTTTATCGACCTTAGATCAGAGCATGACTAATCATATATGTTTAGAGGTTTCCTCTCATGCTCTTGATCAAAATAGATTAAAAGGAATCCAGTTAGATGTCTCATCAATTATGAATATAACTAAGGATCATCTCGACTATCATCTAACAGAAGAGAGCTATATAAATTCGAAGTTAAAGATCATTGATTTAACAAAACCTGGATCAATTTTCGTTAATAATTTATTAAAAAAAGACATTATAAATCATACCAATCATAGTCTAGACTCACTAAATTTTCTTGGTAGCTATGACACTAATGATGATTGTTCTCTTCATATTGAAGAATGTAATATGAAGCAGTCTAAATTTTCTTTAAGAATAGATTCAGACCTATTTAATTTTTCGCAAAAATTATTTCCAGAATTTAATATTCAAAATTTTATTTATGCTTTTTTATCAATTCATAAACTTTACCAACATAAAGATTTATCTAAGCTGAGCTTAGATTCTATTCAATTACCGAAAGGCAGAATGCAAATTGTTGAGTATGTTAAAGACAATATCATCATTGACTATGCTCATAATCCTGATAGTTTTAAGAATATCTTAAAGCCGATAAATCAACAATTTAAAGGCATTATTGCTTTGTTTGGTTGTGGTGGCGACAGGGATAAAGAAAAAAGGCCATTAATGCTAAAGACAGCATTAAAATATTCTGAAACTGTTATATTCACATCTGATAATAACAGAAGTGAATGCTTTGAATCTATCGTGGATGATGCTATGGATGGAAATAGTTCGGGAAGTATTAAGATTATCAAAGATAGAAAGAAGGCAATTATTGAAGGTTGCAAGTTATTAACAAAAGACAAATGCCTTCTAATTTTAGGAAAGGGTCATGAAGAGATCCAAGAAGAGAATGGAGAAAGTTTACATTTTAGCGATGAAGAGGTTGTGAGTGAAATTTATAACTAATACAAATGACATTAGGCATCACCTTGGTATAAAAAATGAATCTTATCCAGGTCCAATAACAAATATTACATTTGATTCTAGGAAGGTAAAAAAATCTTCATTTTTTATATGCTTAAAGGGTGAAAGTTCTGATGGCAATGAATTTATTGATGAAGCTTTAAAAAAAGGAGCAAGTTTAATCTTATCTAATAGAAAAAAGCTTGCTGAAAATAATAATAAAATCATTTATACACCCAACACTATTAAAGCTTTAAGAAAAATTTCTAAAAGCATTATCAATTCATTTCCAAACAACAGGATTGGTATTACAGGAAGTAACGGAAAGACAACAACTACAAAAATTATCACAAAAACACTTTTTAATTCATCCGCAACTATAAAAAACTTTAATAATGAAATTGGAATGCCATTAAGTATTATGAACGCAAGAATGAATGCGAAGAATTTGGTTATTGAGATGGGTGCTGCTAAATTTAAAGATATAGATTATTTAAGTTCAATACTTAAACCTAACATAGGAATAATTACAAATATTGGCCATTCACATCTAGAGAATCTAAAAAATACTGAAGGCGTATTAAAAGTTAAGTCTGAGTTGATATTAAACATTACAAAAGGAGGTTATTTAATAGCACCTGCAAATAATGAAAAGCATCTTAGTTACTGGAAAAGAATTAGAAGTGATATAGAGGTTATTACATTTAGTGCACATACGAATGCTGACTTTACTGCAAAAAATATCAAAGAATCTAATGCCGGCATGTTTTTTTCAATAATTTCAAAAAATTATGATGTAAATGTAGATATTAAAACTGATTTATGCGGGATGCATAATGTTGAAAATATCCTTGCAGCATACATAGTAAATTTCCTAACTCAAAAAAATAATAAATATTTTCAAAAGAAAATATCATTAATTGATAGACATACTTCAAGACAGAGGAAGCTTGATTGGATAAATAATTCTATGCTTATTGATGATTCTTACAATGCAAATCCGGACTCAGTTAAGAAAAGCTTAGACCTTTTATCAAAATATAAAAAAAGAAAGTTATTTATTATGGGAGATATGCTTGAGCTTGGAAAGCAGAGTACTAGTTATCACAAACAGATAGGGAAGTATGCCGCAGATAAAGGCATAGATATTGTTTTAGCTGTTGGAGATCATGCTAAGTATTCAGTTCATGAATTTGGAAAAAATGGCTTTTTCTTTGAATGTGAAAAAGAATTAAAAGATTTTATTAATAACAATGTAAAATCTAACGATATAGTTTTACTCAAAGGCTCAAGGGGCATGAAGATGGAAAGGTTTATAAATGTTTGAATATCTTGGATCTATTCTTGTAAACGTTGATCCTGGCTTTGATGTTTTAAGATATTTAACAGTTAGAACTCTTGGTGGAACCGTAACAGCACTGTTAATTACTATAATATTTGGTCCTTTATTTATAAATAAACTTAAATCGATGCAGTTTGAGCAATATGTTCGAAGTGAAGGGCCTAAATCCCACTATAAAAAAACAGGCACTCCAACAATGGGGGGCATTTTAATAATCTCATCTATGTTAATTTCAACCCTTCTTTGGGCAGACTTAAGCAATAGGTATATCTGGGTAGTCCTTGTCACTACAATTTCTTTTGCTTTCATAGGCTTCTTTGATGATTTTCTTAAGATTAAAAATAAAAGTTCGGATGGGCTCACATCTAAACAAAAGATATTTATGCAACTTGTTGTGTCGATATCGATAATATCTTACCTATTTTTTTCGCATGACCAAGTGGCCGAGATTTCATTTATCGTTCCATTTTTTAAGAATTTTATAATCCCAATGGGAAGTTTATTATTTATATTTATTGGTACGTTTGTTTTAATCGGTTCTTCAAATGCTGTAAATCTTACAGATGGTTTAGATGGTTTAGCCATTTTGCCATCTGTGCTTATTGCTGGTGCATTAGGGCTTATAGCCTACAGTATGGGTAATCAGATTATTGCAGATTACTTGTATCTGCCTCATTTGCCTTTATCGGGAGAGTTAATTGTTTTTTGTGGTGCTTTAATTGGATCAGGTATTGGTTTTCTTTGGTACAACACATATCCAGCTCAAGTATTTATGGGAGACGTTGGTTCATTAACACTTGGTGCAATTTTAGGAATAATGGCAGTCATATTAAGGCATGAATTGGTATTTGCAATTATGGCAGGTGTATTTGTTATAGAGACTTTAAGTGTTGCGATACAAGTAATTTCATTCAAAACTAGAGGTAAAAGAGTTTTCTTGATGGCCCCAATTCATCATCATTTTGAGCTCAAGGGATGGCCTGAACCTAAAATAATTGTGAGGTTCTGGATCATTACTCTTGTTTTAATTCTTGTAGCATTAGCTACTTTAAAATTAAGGTGATATCTGGAAATGAAATCCTTAATTTATGGATATGGAATTACAGGCAAGTCTTTTGAACGATACTTAAAAAAAAAGAAAGCAGCCTACGATATCTTCGATCACAACATTCCAGAATATAGTATAAAACATGATTTAAATAATTATAAAAATGTTCTTTGTAGTCCAGGCATTAATGCAGATGAATTTGATAATTTGCAAGCATCAAACAATGTTTTAACAGATATTGATATTTTTTTTGAGGAAGATAATTCTATTAAAATTGGAATCACAGGTACCAATGGGAAAAGCACAGCTTGCTTCCATTTAGCACAATTACTTATACAGGAGTTTGGAGTTAATTTAATTGGCAATTTTGGAAATCCGGTTCTGGATGACATCAATAATGGAAATGAATATTCAATAATTGAACTTTCTAGTTTCCAATTGCATAAAATGAAAAAAAATAAATTAGATTTTGGGGTTTTGTTAAATATAGAACCTGATCACTTAGACTATCATAATGATTTTTTATCATACAAGGCTGCAAAAGAAAGAATTCTTTCTGCTAATAAATCAATCCAAGAAAATGACCCATATATATTATTTGAATGGATCACGAAAAGAAAATGTAAAAAAATAAAGTTGAAAAACCTACCATATAGATATCAATTTATTTCTAAAAATATAATTAACGATTCTAAATCAACAAATACTTCATCCTTAAAATATGCAATTAGCAATGCCAATACATATTTTCAAGATGACTATATTTTGATATGTTGCGGTGATCCCAAAAAAGAAAACTTTCCAAAAATAGAAATATCTGGACCTGAAAAAATATTAATTTATGGTAATCATGCAAAACAAATCGATACCTGCATTTCACATCCAAATAAATATTTATTTGATGATGCAAACCTATTATTAGAATATTTACAAAACAAATCTATCTTTTCTAATATTTTATTCTCGCCTGGTTTTCCAAGCGGACTAGATTATAAGAATTTCGAGGAGAGGGGTGATGAGTTTAATAAGCTGATACACAAGTTAGAAAAATGAATGAAATTTTTCGAAATAATTTACTGATAGCTATTCCACTTTCAATTCTTATTTTAATTGGTCTGATAATGATTTCATCGGCGAGTATTTTTATAGCAGAAGCAAATTACAATGATCCATTTTTTTATATTTCAAGACAACTTATATTTGTTTCTATGGGACTTCTTGCTATGGTTTTTTTCCTCATTATCCCATCTAACTTTTTACTTAAAATTGACTGGTTATTGATACTTATAAGCATATTATTGCTTGTATTGCTCTTTGTTCCTGATATTGGCACATCTGTAAATGGAAGCATAAGATGGATAAGAATTGGATCAATTGGCATACAACCATCTGAGATATGTAAGTTTAGCCTCATTATCTATATCTCTGGTTATTGTTTGCGGCGAACCTCAGAACTTCACTCGTTAAGAAATTTTTTAAAACCTTTAGCCCTTCTTTCTATAATTTCACTTTTAATCCTATCTCAGCCTGATTTAGGATCTACAGCAATAATCTGTTTAATTGTAGTCGCAATTCTTTTCTATGCTGGGATATCTTTTTTTCAATTCTCACTTTTAACTATTTTAATTGCTATGCTTGGTTTTGCAGCAATCACTTCTTCACCAATGAGAATAGCCAGAATGATGGCATATATGGATCCATTTGATCCGGATGTTGTTTTAGGAAGTGGATACCAGTTAGCAAATTCACTTATAAGCATTGGCCAAGGTGGCTTTCTTGGTCTTGGTCTTGGTAATAGCTTTCAAAAGAACTTCTTTCTTCCTGAGGCGCACACAGATTTTATTTTTGCAGTTTTGGTAGAGGAGCTTGGAGTGATTGGGGGTATATTCTTGATTGCTGTTTATGTGGTTTTGTTTATGGGAATGCTCAGTGTTGCTCTTTCTTGTATGAAGTTAAATAGAGTTTTTCAAGGCTTAGTGTGTTTTGGCACAACGATACTTTTTGCTTCCCAAACGCTATTTAATTTATCTGTAAATATTGGACTTTTGCCGACAAAAGGACTGACGTTGCCATTCATAAGTTATGGTGGAACAAGCATAATTATTATGATGTCATTAGTTGCTATAGTTCTTAGAATTAATAACGAAAACAAACTATCATAGTAATTTATGAATATAATAATTTCAGCCGCAAAGACTGGAGGACATGTCTTCCCAGCAATAGAAGTTGCAAAAGAATTTGCATCAAATGAATGTAATATCTTTTTTATTGGAACTGGTTCAAAAATTGAGAAGAACGCTTTAGAGGGTTTGTCATTTAACTATATACCTCTAAAAATAGATGGTTTCAGAGGCAAATCACCTTTAAATAAAATTTTGTCTTTGAAAGATACAATATTTAATATTTTCAAAGTTTATTTCTTAATAAAAAGAAACAACATCAAATGTGTTATAGCTTTTGGTGGATTTGTTACTGTGCCCGTAGGCTTGGCTGGCTGGCTTGCAGGCAGAAAGATCTTCACTCACGAACAAAATTCAGTAATGGGCTCAGCTAATAAATTACTTTCTAAATTTGCAACAATTAATTTCCTTGCCTTCCCTATAACAGGAAATGTTAAACGCAGTTTAATGTCAGGAAATCCAATAAGAACATCTTTTAACATTAATAAAGCTCAAGAAAATAATAGAGACACCAATAAAATTAAGATTTATATTACGGGAGGAAGTCAGGGGGCAAAATATTTCAATGAAACTTTTCCAAAAAGCTTTGAAGATGTTGAAGATTTGGTACAAATCAAACATCAGTGTGGAAATGGCAACTTCAATGAAGTACAAAATTTATACTCTAAAACTAATATTGAGTTTAGCGTATCAGAATTTTGTAAAGACCCAAGTCTTGAAATTCAATGGGCAGATTTTGTTATTTCAAGATCAGGCGCATTAACAATATCGGAGGTCTCATCTCTATCTAAAGGCATGCTTATGATTCCCTTGCCTAGTTCTATTGATAACCATCAATATCTTAATGCAAAACATATTTTAGATATTAAAATGGGAGTCATTCATGAGGAAGCCGATGGCATAGATAAACTTAATAAAAAAATAAAGAAGATTATCGATCAAAAAACTTATCTAAATTGGCAAAAGGAAACGAATACAAGTCACAAAAATGCAACAAAATTTATATTTAATAATATCTTAAAAGAATATGGAGCCATTTAAAAAGATTAGAAAAATTCATTTTGTTGGTATTGGTGGTGCTGGCATGATTGGCATAGCAAGGGTATTGCTTCAAAAAGGCTACAAAGTTTCAGGGTCTGATTTGTCTATTTCATCAGATTTATTAAAGTTAAAGAAGGAGGGCGCAACAGTCTTTAAAGGGCATGCTGGAGCAAATGTTATTAATAAAGATCTTATAGTGCTCTCATCTGCAATTAGTAAGAATAACCCGGAGTTAATAAATGCTATTAAGCGTGGTATCACTGTGATTCCAAGAGCCGAAATGCTGGGCAGCATTATGAGAGGTTACGATAGTATTGCAATTGCTGGTAGTCATGGAAAAACAACTACAACTAGCATGCTTGCAAAAATCTTTAGCGAGGCCAATTTAAGTCCCACTTATGTAGTTGGTGGAAAAGTTCTTAGCTCTGATCTTAATTCTGATTTGGGAAGTGGAAAATATCTTATTGCAGAAGCAGATGAAAGTGACGGTTCATTTATTCATTTGCATCCTAATGCAGCCGTGGTTACAAATATTGATGATGATCATCTTGTTCATTATGAGAACAATTTTGAAAAACTATTAGATGCTTTCATAACATTCTTAGATAATGTGCCATTTTTTGGATATATAGTTATTAATAATGATGATAAAAATATTAAGAAAATTTCAAAAAGAATCTCAAGAAAACAGATTAAATTTGGTTTCTCAAAATCTTCTGATTTTCAGATACAACAAGGCGACTATAGTAAAGGTTTTCAAAATTTCTCTATCTTTGATAATTATAAAAATAAAAATTATACCTTTAGTATTTCTTCGCCTGGTAAGCATAATATATACAACGCTGCTGCGGCTGCAGTTTTAAGCATTGAAGAAGGGATTCCCATCAATACAATAAAGAAAGGTCTTAAAAACTTTTCAGGTGTTGGAAGAAGATACGAAAAACACAATTTAAATATTAATGGCTCTGATACTCTTTTAATTGATGATTATGGCCACCACCCAATTGAGGTTTTATCTAATTTAAATGCAGTAAAGCAAGAATTTCCTTCTAAAAGAGTTTGTGTCATTTTCCAGCCACATAGATTCTCAAGAACAGCACAGCTATTTGATGAGTTCTTGACTGTTCTTAAAAAGACCAAAGCATTAGTTATGCTTGATATATATCCTGCCAGCGAGAAGCCCATAAAAGGAATTAATTCAGATGCAATAGTGCAATCTCTCAAGCAGATGGGGCATAAGAATTGTCATTTGGTTAAAAATCATCAAGATGTTAATAATTTTATTGAAAAAAATTATTTGAATTTCGATATATTTATTACTCAGGGTGCTGGGAGTATTGCAGGGGTATGTGACTTAATTACAGATAAATGGAAGAAATAAAAAATATAGCAATTATTTACGGAGGTAGTTCAGCTGAAAGAGAGGTTTCCATTAAGAGCGGGGAAGGTATTTTTAGTGGTCTCTCAAAAATGGGGATAAACAGCACCTTGATTGAATATGCTGATTTTAAAAAAATCTCGTTAGGTAACTTTGATCTAGTTTTTATTGCTTTACATGGTCATGAAGGCGAGAGTGGGGAGCTGCAAAAAGTCTTATCCGAAGGAAATATAAAATATACCGGATCAGGTCTTAAAGGATGTTCTCAAACCTGGAATAAAAGAACCTGCAAAGAAATTCTTTTGGAAAATAATATTGGTACTCCTAAATGGATATCTGTAAGCAATTTAGAAACTGATCTTAAATCAACGTCAGCCGAAGAGCTTTATCAAAAAATAAAAAGTGAAATGGGTGAAAAAATATTTATGAAGCCTTCAGAGGATGGCTCTAGCATCGATATTTTTAAAATCGAAAGCAAAAGGTCATTCATAAATGCTATTAATGATTGCATTAATTTAAACAGAGAGTTTATTTTTGAAGAAGCTATTAGCGGAAAGGAGATAACGGTTGGTATTATTAATAACAAGTGCTTGCCCCCAGTTGAAATACAAACTAATAATATTTTTTATAATTATGAAGCTAAATATTTATCAAATGAAACTAGCTTGATAGAGGCTAATTTGTCAAAAGAAAAAAAGGAAGAAATTCAGCAAATGGCATTAAATGCATTTCATGCTTGCGGATGTAAGAGTTGGGCCAGAGTAGATTTCTTACAAGATAATAATGGAAATTTCTTTGTTATTGAGATTAATACAGCTCCTGGAATGACTTCCCACAGCCTAGTTCCTAAAGCAGGAAGCTTTTTAGGTTTGTCATATGAACAAGTTTTAGAAAATATTATAAATGCTTCACTTTAGATACTTATTGATATTTTTCTATAGCATTAATACATTTGCTCAACTAAACATTGAAGTTACATTTGAAGATCCAATAGAGTTTGAATCTCAATTAAAATTTATTGAGGGCCTTGATGATATAGGTTCTGTAAAATCCTTAAAGAATGCCTTAGAAAATCAGGAATGGATTGATAGGTATATTCTCAATAAAATTCCTTTTGATAATAATATTGAGGTATATATTTCATCTAAGAAGCCATTATTTAATCTAAACAATGAATTCTATGTAGACTATGATCTTGATAAGTTTAGCTACTCAGCAAGTAATAGGAGCTATCTCAGGGTGAATGGAGATATCTCCAATCTAAGTGACATAATTAATTTGATAGAGTTTGCAAATGAAGTTGATAACAATATTTTTAATAAATTAGAATTAATTGAGTACAGCCATATATTTGGTTGGTTGATAGTGCTAGATCAAACAGAAATTAAGCTAGGTAAAGAAATAACAAATAAAAAGTTCAAACTATTGGAAGAAACTATAGAATATTTAGATATTAATAATAAAATTCCTAGTATGATAGATCTAAGATATAAAGATGGGGTTGCTATAAAGAATGGGTAATAATTCAAAAAATTCAAATATTGTTGTTGGTCTTGATATTGGAACCTCAAAGGTTGTTTGTATTGTCGGAAAGAAAAGTGAGGCTGGTGAGCTTGAAGTAATTTCATTAGGATCTTATCCATCTAGTGGACTAAAAAAAGGAGTAGTCGTTAATATTGAAGCAACTACTGATGCAATAAAAAAAGCTGTAGAGCAGGCTCAATCCATTATTGAAGAAAAAATTAAATCAATATACGTTGGCGTTGCTGGAAATCACATAAGAAGTATTAATTCTCAGGGTATTGTTGGTATTAAAGATAAGGAAGTAAAACCTTTTGATATTGAAAAAGTAATTGATTCAGCTTCATCTGTTTCCATACCATCTGATCAAGAAGTTCTCCACGTTCTGCCCCAAGAGTATGTAATTGATGACCAGGATGGCATCAAAGAACCATTAGGCATGTCTGGAGTGAGATTAGAGGCAAGGGTTCATTTAGTCACTTGTTCAAATAGCGCGCTTAGAAATATAGAAAAGTGTGTAAAAAATTGTGGTTTAGCTGTAAGTGGTTTTGTGTTGGAGCAGCTAGCAAGTTCATATTCAATTCTTTCCGATGATGAAAAAGATTTAGGTGTCTGCTTGGTTGACATTGGTGGAGGAACTACAGATATAGCAATTTTCAATGCTGGATCAATTGTTCATACGGGCGTAATACCTATTGCTGGCGATCAAGTTACAAGCGATATAGCGCAAGCTTTAAGAACTCCTACTCCACAAGCAGAGGAGATAAAGCAAAAACACGGTTGTTCGGTTTCTGAATTTACATCAGATGAAGAAAGTATTGAAGTTCCAGGAGTTGGTGGCAGGCCACCAAGAGAGCTTTCTAGAAGGTCCCTTGCTGAAATTATAGAGCCAAGATATGTTGAGTTATTTGAGCTTATTAAAGCTGAAATTTCTAGAAATGGTTTCGAAGATAAAATACCTGCAGGTATAGTTTTTACTGGGGGAACCTCAAAGATTGAGGGAGTAGTTGAGTTGGCTGAATCCATCTTTCAGACAAGTGTAAGACTTGGAGTTCCTAATAATTTTATTGGTATGGAGAATATTTTACAGAATCCAATATATTCAACATCTATAGGCTTGGTAGAGCATGGTCATAACCAAATGACCTCAGATCTTGTTGCAGAAAGCAACCAAACACTCTGGTCAAAACTGCTTAAAATAGTTAAAAGCGAGTATTGATTCTAGAATTTAATTCAATTAGAATGCCTCTTCCTTGGTTTTTACCAATTAAGGTAGAAATCTTTAACCATAGGGAAACATATGAAAAAATACGAAGCAGTCCTTATATTAAATCCAAATCTTTCTTCAAAAGTTGAGGATTTTAAAGAAGAGTTCAATAAGTTATTAACAGATAATTCATTTAAGATTACAAAATTAGAAGACGTTGGCAGACGCCAACTAGCTTATTCAATAAATAATCATAATAAAGGTCATTACTTATTAATGAACCTTGAAGGTGAGTCAAGTAAATTGTTAGAAATTGAAACAAAAATCAAATACAACGAATCGATAATAAGACATCTTGTTCTTGCTGTAAAAAATCATTCTGAAGATGAGTCTGTGCTAATGGCAGAATCTAAAAATAAAAAATCAGAACCAAGCGAGAGTAAAAAAGAAGTAGTTCAAAAAGACGCTGATGCTAAGGAGAAGAATGATGAGTAAGTATGAATTGCCGAAGAACTTCGATTATAAGAATACCGATTTACTAAAACAGTTCATTACCGAAACAGGCAAAATAATGCCTGCAAGAGTTACTGGGGTATCCGCTTCAAATCAAAGAAAGATAACTAAATCAATCAAGATTGCTAGATTTTTAGCACTCTTGCCATACACTGACATGCATCAATAAGAGGCAATTATGAAAATTATACTTTTAGATAAAATTCAGAGGCTAGGCGAGATCGGAGATATTGTTGAAGTTAATTCAGGATATGCACGAAATTTTCTAATTCCTCAAAAGAAAGCTGCATTTGCTAGTGATAAAAATATCAAAGAGGTTGAAGCAAGAAAAGAAGAACTTGCTGCCGCATCTGCTGATTTATTAACACAAGCACAGGCAAGATCTGAATCCATTGAAGGGTCTTCATGTGAGATATTTGTTCCAGTAACTGAAGAAGGTGCATTATATGGTTCAGTTGGAACAAGAGAAATATCAGAAGCATTTATTGAAACTGGTGTTGAGATTGATAAAAGTGAGGTTCAACTTCCAGACGGGCCAATTAAAGAACAGGGCGAATTTAATATTGTTATAAGTGTTCACCCTGAGGTATCTGCAAAGGTTGTTGTAAAAGTATCTGCTGAATAGTTGTGTATTTTAAAATATGATGTAAAAATCATATTCTTATGTCAGATATTTCAATAGACCAAAATAATCAAGCTAGAGAAGCTGAAAGAGCCGTGCTTGGAGGCCTAATGCTTGAAACTCATAGGTTTGATACAGTCATACAAGTTATTACCGAAACTGATTTCCAGGGCAAAGATCACCAAATTATATTTGAATCTATGTCAGAGCTTGTCAATGAAAACAAGCCATTAGATCCATTAACGGTCTCTGAAAAACTAGATAATAGTAACAACCTAAATAGAGTAGGTGGAAAAAACTATTTAATTGAGCTTGCAACCTCAACTCCATCAGCTGCCAATCTTGAAGCCTATGCTGAGATAATAAGACAGAGGTCTATATCTAGAAAACTAATGCAGGCTAATTCTGAGATTACAGACTTAATTAATAATCCTCAGGGTCAGAATGGCGAAGAGCTTTTAGATCATGCTGAAAGATTGATCTTCTCTTTAAATGATGAAACAAGTCAAAATGATTCATCTCTTCAGTCAATGAAAGAATTAATTCCATCGACTATGGACAGATTGCACGAGCTTTCTAACAAAAAGGGTGGATTAATAGGCTCCTCCACAGGTTTTACAGACTTAGATAAAAAGCTACAAGGAATTCAGAATGGTGATTTGATAATTGTTGCTGGTCGTCCAAGTATGGGTAAAACATCATTTGCAATGAACATAGCTGAGAACGTTCTTACTAATGATGACACTGACGGAGCAGTTTTAATTTTTAGTTTAGAGATGCCAGGTGAATCATTAACAACAAGAATGCTGTCAGGTATGAGCAAGCTTGATCAACAAAATGTCAGATCTGGTATGTTAAGAGATGATCAGCTAAAAATTCTTTTAGAAGAGGGGGAGAGATTAAAGAATCTACCTCTATGGATTGATGATAGTTCGCTGTTAACACCAATGGAGCTAAGAGCTAAGGCGCGAAGGCTTGCAAGATCTGAGGGAGGGCTGTCTTTAATAGTTGTTGATTATCTTCAGTTAATGCAGCTTCCAACATCTGCCGAAAATCGTGTGAATCAAATCTCTGAAATATCAAGGTCACTAAAATCTCTAGCAAAAGAGCTTGATGTTCCTGTTATAGCCTTATCTCAGCTAAATAGAGCAGTAGAGCAAAGACCAAACAAAAGACCAATAATGGCTGATTTAAGAGACTCTGGAGCAATAGAACAAGATGCAGATGTTATTTTGTTTATATATAGAGATGAGGTTTATAATGAAGATTCTGAACAGGGCAACAAAGCTGAAATAATTATAGGTAAACAAAGAAATGGTCCCATAGGTACCGTTCATCTTACTTTCCTAAAAGAATACACAAGATTTGAAAACTTCTCTAATGATGGTTTCTACGATTCTTTTGAATGACCTCGCTTAAATCAGAATTATTAATTGATCCATCTATAATCCAAGAAAATATTCTTTACATAAAGAATTTAATGCCAAAAGAAAGCAAATTTATGGCTGTAATAAAGTCAGATGCTTATGGTCACATCATGGAGAACTTAATTAAAACCATTGATAATCATGTCAATGGGTATGGAACAGTTAGAATTGAAGAAGCAATAAGAATTAGAAATAAATCAAATAAAAAAATCTTATTAATGACAGGAGTCTATTCTAATAAGGACCTTGAACTAGCCAAGAAACATAATTTTGATTTAGTTGTGCATAATCAGAATCAGTTTAATTTAATCCAAGAGAATAATTACTATAAAAATCTATGGTTTAAAGTTAATACTGGCATGAACAGACTGGGTTTCGAAGAGCAGCATTTTTTAGATATATATAATAAAAATCTTAAAGATAAAAAAATTGTTCTCATGTCGCATATGGCATCATCGTCCGATCCAAATAAGCACAGCAACCAAGAACAGCTATCAAGATTTAATAATATTGCCAATCAGCTAGATGGAGCTTTTGAAAAGAGCATAGCGAATACAGGATGTATTTTTAATTTTCCTGAACATTGTTATGACTGGGCTAGATGTGGCATTGGTATATTTGGTGGTTACCCAGGTTCGCATCAGCTTAAAACAGCCATGACTCTAAGATCACCAATTGTTGACATAAGAAAAATTAAAAAAGGTGATTCCGTAGGGTACGATGGAAGAGCAATAGCTAAAAGAGACATGAGAATTGCAACAGTATATATAGGTTATGCTGACGGTTTAGCTCAAAATCTAAAGGATGGAACCCTAGTTCATGTTAATAACAAGCCTGCAAAAATATTCGGAAAAGTTAGTATGGATCTTACAACCGTTGATGTCACTAATCATGAGGTTTGTAAAATT
>CBFHRY010000005.1:9883-12861 GCA_965658385.1 Gammaproteobacteria bacterium | reverse complement strand
AAGCCTGCAAAAATATTCGGAAAAGTTAGTATGGATCTTACAACCGTTGATGTCACTAATCATGAGGTTTGTAAAATCGGTGATTTTTGTGAAATCTTTTCACCAGAATCCAGCATTAATAATGTCTCCATACCTAACGATCTGATATCCTACGATCTTATGATTAAAATCAAATCAAGAGTAGAAAAAAAGTACATCAATTAGTCAAATAATCTTTTTAATATTCCACTATTAATCCATATCTGTTATTCTGTTATCCCATCATGATTACATTAAATGATGGCAAAAACTAAATATATTTTCGTTACTGGTGGAGTAGTTTCTTCTCTAGGAAAAGGCATAGCAGCAGCATCTTTAGGTGCTCTTCTTGAATCAAGAGGCCTTTCAGTTTCTCTTATTAAAGTCGATCCATATATAAATGTAGATCCTGGAACCATGAGCCCATTCCAACATGGTGAAGTTTTTGTTACTAACGACGGAACTGAAACTGATCTTGATTTAGGTCATTATGAGCGTTTTGTAAGATACCAAGCATCCAAGAAGAATAATTTCACTGCAGGAAAAGTTTATGAAACAGTTATCAGGAATGAGAGAAAAGGTAAATATTTAGGTGGAACGGTTCAGGTAATCCCTCACATTACAAATGAAATAAAACAAAGGATTAAAGCAGGAGGCCTTGGAAAAGATATTGCAATTGTTGAAATAGGTGGAACCGTTGGCGATATAGAAAGCCAACCTTTTGTTGAAGCTATAAGACAAATGGTATTAGAACTTCCAAAAACATCCTCAGCTGTTGTTCACTTAACATTAGTTCCATTTATAAAGGCATCAGGTGAATTAAAAACAAAACCTACTCAACATTCTGTTAAAGAGCTAAGATCTTTAGGGATAAGCCCAGACTGCTTAATATGCAGATCTGAACAAGAGCTTCCTAAAGATGAAAAGAAAAAGATAGCTTTATTTTGTTCAGTTGATCAAGAGAATGTCATATCAATGCATGATGTCCAAACTGTTTACTCAATACCTTTATTATTAAATAAACAGAAAGTAGATGACATAATTTTAAAAAAATTAAATATTAAAACCCACAAACCTAAACTTGCAGATTGGAAAAGAGTTGTTAAGGCTAGTCTTAATCCAGAAAGAGAGGTGAATATTGCCTTTGTTGGAAAATACACAGAGCTACAAGACTCATATAAATCAATCAATGAAGCTTTAGAACATGCTGGAATAAAGCATAAGACAAGAGTAAATATAAATTTTGTATTAGCTGAAACAATAACATCAAGAAATGTAAAAAAATTAATTGGAAAGCATGATGCGGTTCTTGTGCCTGGAGGTTTTGGACAAAGAGGTGTAGAAGGTATGATTCTGGCTTGCAAATATGCAAGGGAAAATCAAATCCCTTATTTAGGTATTTGTCTTGGTATGCAGGTAGCAATTATAGAGTATTGTAGAAATGTACTAGGTTTAAAGGATGCAAATAGCACCGAGTTTGATTCTAAAACGAAGAATCCTGTAATAGCACTTATCACTGAATGGAGCGACAGATCTGGCAAGAAAGAATTAAGAAATAAAGATTCTGATCTGGGAGGAACTATGCGACTAGGAGGACAGCTTTGTAAACTTCAGAAAAGTTCAAATGCATATAAAATGTACAAGAAGCTTGAAATTATTGAGAGGCACAGACACAGGTATGAAGTTAATCCATTTTATAAGGACGCAATGTCTAGTGCCGGGTTGTCTATCGTTGGAACCTCTATCGATGAAAAGCTAGTTGAAATGATAGAAATCAACAATCATGAATGGTTCCTAGCATGTCAGTTTCATCCTGAATTCACTTCTAATCCTAGAGACGGTCACCCTATATTTAATAGTTATATAAAGAGTACAATAAAGCATGACAAATGAAATAAAACTTAGAGACTTTACAATCGGAAATGATGAAAACTTATCATTAATGGGTGGTATGAATGTATTAGAATCAAGAGATTTGGCAATGAATGTGGCTGAAGAATTTGTAAAAGCATCTGAAGATCTTAATATAAATTATATTTTTAAAGGTTCTTATGACAAAGCTAACCGCAGTTCCATAAATTCATTCAGAGGACCTGGATTAGAGGAAGGTTTAAAAATTCTTCAAGAGATAAGAGATACATTTAATATACCTGTAATAACAGATATTCATGAGCCTGATCAGGCAAAGCCAGTAAGTGAAATTTGTGAAATTGTTCAGATTCCTGCCTTTCTTGCAAGGCAGACTGATTTGGTATCCGCTGCTGCAAAAACTAATGCAATTATTCAATTTAAAAAACCACAGTTTTTGTCTGCTCCTGAAATGAAAAACACTATTGAGAAATGTATTTCTGCAGGTAATGATAAAATTACTTTGTGTGAAAGAGGTAATTCATTTGGATACAATAATTTGATTGTTGACACTTTGAATTTTCAAATACTTAAAAACCTTTCAAAGCCTGTTATCTTTGATGTAACCCATTCACTTCAACTTCCAGGAGGTCTAGGCAATGCAGCTGGTGGCCGTAGAGAATTTTTACTAAGCCTAGCCAAAGCTGGAATATCTCAAGGAATTGCTGGTTTATTTTTAGAAGCTCATCCAAATCCCGATGAAGCTAAATGTGATGGACCATGTGCTCTTAAATTAGATATGGTTAAACCATTTTTGAAACAAATAAAAGAACTTGATGATTTCATAAAGTCACAAGAAACTTTTAAAATTTAAAATAATTATGTCAACAATCACTTCTGTTAAGGCCATTCAGGTATTAGATTCTAGAGGACTCCCAACTGTTTCTTGTTCAATAAAATTAAGTGACGGTAGTCATGCATCAGCAATTGTTCCAAGTGGTGCTTCAACTGGAACAAAAGAGGCTCTTGAGTTAAGAGATGGAACTAATGCTTATTTGGGTAAAGGAGTTCAGAAGGCTGTAACAAATATTAATAATATTATTGCTCCAGCA
>CBFHRY010000005.1:5371-9785 GCA_965658385.1 Gammaproteobacteria bacterium | reverse complement strand
GATAATAAATCTTGATCCAGAAAAACAAGCTGAGGTTGATAAAATAATAATAGATCTTGATGGTACAAATGATAAATCGAAGCTTGGCGCTAATGCGATTTTGGCAGTTTCACTAGCAGTCTCTCATGTTGCAGCAAAAAGCAAAAACATAGATCTTTTTGAGCATTTTTCATCAATTTTTAAAGACATCACTGGCAATATACCTTCAAAGTCTTTACCAATGCCTATGCTGAATATCCTCAACGGAGGGGAGCATGCAGATAATAATATCGATATTCAGGAGTTTATGATAATTCCATCAAATGCAAAGAGTTTTCAAGAAGCCATGCGATGGTCAAGTGAAATATATTGGAATCTTAAAAATATTTTAAAACAACAATCCCTGTCAACAGCGGTGGGTGACGAGGGGGGCTTTGCCCCAAATTTAAAATCAAATGAAGAAGCTTTGAGTTTAATTCTTGATTCAATTAGTAAATCTGGTTTGGTGCCAGGAGAAGATGTATTTTTAGCTCTTGATTGTGCGTCTAGCGAATTTTACGATGGCAAAAATTACAATTTAAAAGGTGAAGGTAGATCACTTTCCTCTAATGAATTTGTCTCTTATCTTGAGGAGTTAGTAAATAAGTACCCAATCATTTCTATTGAAGATGGTATGGATGAAAACGACTTTGATGGCTGGAAGCTTTTAACAGATAGAATTGGCAAAAAATGCCAGCTTGTTGGAGATGATTTGTTTGTTACAAATAAGACTATTTTTCAGCAAGGGATTGATTTGGGGCTTGGAAACTCTATTTTGGTAAAATTCAATCAAATTGGAACTATATCTGAAACAATGGAAACCATTGATTTAGCTAACACCAATGGTTATTCATCAATTATTTCTCACAGATCCGGGGAAACTGAAGATACAACGATTTCTGATTTAGCAGTTGGTCTTGGTGCAGGACAGATTAAAACCGGAGCACCATGCAGATCTGATAGGGTTGCAAAATATAACAGAATTTTATGGATTGAATCAGATTCAGAGAATATTAAATTATCTGAATGAGCAGATTCTTAAACTTATCAATTGCACTTTTATCAATTCTGCTTTTTACTCTCATTTATTCTTTGTTATTTGGTTCTAACAGTTATCAAGAAAAAGCATTACTGACGGAACAAAACAATGCGCAAAATATTAAAAATGATCAATTAAAAAAAGAAAATGATATATTGGTTTTTGAGATTCAAAATGCTCAAAATTCAGATGAGCATATAGAAAACTTAGCTAGGGAAAAACTTGGGCTAAGTTATCCTGATGAAGAATTTATAACATTTAAAGATATAGAAAATACTAAAGATGACTAAAAAAACTATACCAGTAATAGTGCCTGCAGCTGGAATAGGCTCACGATTTGAAAACAACATACCAAAACAATATTTTAAATTAGATGCATTGACTGTAATTGAGACCACAATAAGAGAGTTGCTAAACTCAAATATAGTTGAAAGGATTATTATTTGCGTTGCTGAAAATGATAAGTTTATTGAGCAGCAAGATTTTTATCACGATCCTAAAATCAAAATTATAAAAGGTGGATTAACGAGAGCTCAGTCAGTTCTAAATGCATTAAACGATCCGGTCATGGAAGATTATGATTTTGTTGCTGTTCATGATGCTGCTAGGCCAAGCTTCTCTAGCAAAGACTTAAACAGCATGTATGATAAATTAATTAATGAAAAACTTGATGGTATTTATCCTTATATACAACTAACAGACTCTTTAAAGTCCTATCAAAGCGGAACAGTCAATAAAGATGAATTTCATTTAGCTCAAACACCCCAGTTATGCAAAAAAAATTCAATCCATTTAGCTCTAAAAAATTGTTTAAATAATAATATTGAAGTTCCGGATGAGTCTTTTGCTCTTGAGTATTCTCAGTTTTTAGTTGATAAAGTTCAAGGACAAAGAAATAACATTAAGATTACTTACAAAGAAGATATTGATCTAATTTATAAATTTCTTACAAGAACTGGCACTGGTTATGATCTTCATAGATATAAAGAAGGTAAAGGCATTAAACTTGGGGGGCACTTGATACCATGTGAATATAGTATTGTTGCTCATTCAGATGGTGATGTTCTGCTGCATTCTTTAGCTGACTCAATTTTAGGGGCTTCTGCTCGTGGAGATATAGGGATGTTTTTCTCTGATACAGATCTTGCAAATAAAGGTTTAGATAGCTCAAAAATTATAGAATTTTGCTTGTTAGAAATTGCTAATATGGGATTTGAAATATTTAACGTTGATATAACTATCATATGCGAGTCACCGAAAATAAATCCTCACAGAAATGAGATATTAAAAAGTTTAAGCAAGATATTGAAAATAAACGAAAATAAAATTGGTTTAAAAGCAACTACATCAGAAAAGCTTGGTATTATTGGTAGCAATCAAGCAATTGCTGTCCAAACACTAACTAATTTAAAGAAAATATGAAAATACTTCTCACAAATGATGATGGTTATGATGCAGTAAATATTCAGAATCTGTTTTTGGAACTTCAAAAAATTCATGATGTATGGATAGTTGCACCAAAAAATAATTGCAGTGGCATGAGTGCGGCAATCTCATTTTTAAAAGATACTGAAATTGAGAAGGTTGGTGAAAATATTTTTTCAGTTGATGGAACTCCTGCTGATTGTACTTATTTTGGGTTATTAGGTCTTGTAGACTTTGAATTTGATATCGTTGTTTCTGGTATCAATCACGGAGCAAATATCGGAAATGATGTTTTATATTCAGGTACAGTGGGTGCCGCAGTTGGCGGTAGAAAATTAAAATATCCGCCTATTGCATTATCTGTAGCATCTTATGATGCAAAAGATCCTATATTTATTGCAAAGAAATCTGTAGAAATTATCGACCTTATTATAAATTCAGCTAGCGGATATAGTGGCAAAGTTTTCAATGTTAACTTGCCTGATATAAATGAAGAAGAGTACAAAGGTATAAAAATTACCTCTCTCGCCCAAAGAGGTATTCCAAATAAACCCGTTATGATTGAAAAAAATAAAAATGTATCTAAGTATAGATACAATTTTTCTGGAGAACCTATAAAAGGAAATTATTTAACTGATGCAGAGGCAATAAATGATGGATATATTTCAATTTCAATATTGGACTATGATCTAGATAACAACAAGCTTATAGAAAGCTTTAAAAAGTTTGTATGAACAATTCCGGCTTTACCTTCAGAAGAGTTAGAGAGGAAATGATAGAAAACCTTCTTAACATGGGTATTAGGGATTTTAGGGTCTTGGATGCAATATCCCAAGTTCCTCGCCATATATTTATTGATGAAGCCTTATGGTCTCGTGCATATGAAAATAGATCACTAACTATAGGTTATAAGCAGACCATATCACAGCCATACATAGTGGCTAGAATGACTGAGCTTTTAATTTCTCATACAAAAGATAGAGGAAAAATTTTTAATAATGTTTTAGAACTTGGAACAGGATGTGGTTACCAATCTGCTGTTCTTTCTTATTTTTGTGAAAATATATACTCTGTTGAGAGGATTAAACCCTTGGTTTCTAAAGCAAGAGAAAATCTAGCTAATTTAAAAATTAGAAATATTGAAATTCTCCATGGCGATGGTTTCACCGACTGGGATAAAAATAAAAAATATGATGGTGTGATATGTGCAGCCGCACCACGAGAATATCCTCATGAGCTAGTGGAGTCTCTAAATCTTTCTGCAAAGATAGTTCTCCCAGTAGGAAACTCTTCAAATCAAAAATTAAATGTTATTACCAAGATTTCAGAAGATGAAATACTTGAGGAAAGTTTTGAGGATGTGTCTTTTGTTCCCATGCTGCCGGGTAAATCTTTTGATGGTTCTGAGTTATGAATGAAAGATTAAGGTTTGTAGTTGCAGGATTTTTTGTAGGTCTTGCTGAAATTCTACCTGGTATATCTGGCTCCACAGTAGCAATCGCTTTTAATGTCTACCAAAAATTCATTCTATTTTTAGCTAATTTAAAAGTGTCTAATCTTAGCCTTAAATATAAAGAATTAAACAAAGTCTTTTTCCTAGATCTTATTGCTCCCTTCCTTTTTTCAATGGCTTTAACTGTAATCCTTTTATCTAAATTAATAATGTTTTTATTTTCTGAATATACGTATTATTTTTTAGTCTTCTTGGGTTTATTAATGTGCTTAATTGCTTTTGTATTACTAAAGAGGATTAAAGGTCTCTTTGACAATAAATTAAAAATATTTTTTTATTTTAGTCTTGGTGCTATTTTTGGGTTTTTATTAAATCAGGTTGATTTAATTCTCACAAATCTTAGCTTTATTTTTCTTTTGGCAGTTGGGTTTATAGCTTTTTCTTTTTTTTTAATGCCTGGGATATCCGGAAGCGCAGTA
>CBFHRY010000005.1:0-5273 GCA_965658385.1 Gammaproteobacteria bacterium | reverse complement strand
TAGCTTTATTTTTCTTTTGGCAGTTGGGTTTATAGCTTTTTCTTTTTTTTTAATGCCTGGGATATCCGGAAGCGCAGTATTATTATCTATTGGTGCTTATGAGCTTATAATTGGATCAATAGCAGCATTGAATATGACAATATTAATTCCTTTTGCTTTGGGGTGTCTAATATCACTTCTTACGATGCCAAAAATAGTTCATCACTTACTAGATAGATTTAATACAAACATAATGACTTTTTTTTCAGGTCTTATTCTAGTTAGCGGGATATTATTGTTCCCATTTATTATTCTATAAACCTATTAGGTCTCTTTTATTCTTAACTGACTCGTATTTTTCAGCTTCTGGATGTGGGTCTTTGGCCTCAACTATATTTTCGTATACCTCAGATAGTCTTGCGTTAATTTCAATAAAATCAATTTGGTCTTCAGGAAGCTCATCTTCAGAAAGGATTGCATCAATAGGGCACTCAGGCTCACAAAGAGCGCAATCAATGCATTCATCAGGATGAATGACTAAGAAATCAGGACCTTCATAGAAACAATCAACAGGACATACCTCTACACAGTCTGTGTATTTACATTTAATACAGGATTCAGTTACTACAAATGTCATATACTTAGAATAATAACGTAAAATTAAAAAGAAGACTTTAAGCGATTAAATAAAAAAAATATACAAACTTTTAATTAAAGTTGTATTTTTTTCATATTAAGTATTATACTGTATATACATACAGTAAGGAGAAGACCATGCCAAAATTAAAAGATACCAAAAAAACTTTAAAGGATACACTTGCAGATATCGATAGCCAGTTCGGTAAGGGCACAGTTATGAGAATGGGGGATAGAGAAATCTTAGATATCCCTTCAATATCTACTGGATCTTTGGGTCTTGATATAGCCCTAGGTATTGGCGGTATTCCTAAAGGGAGAGTTACAGAAATTTATGGACCGGAGTCTTCAGGAAAAACAACTCTAACCTTGCAAATTATTGCCCAGTGTCAAAAGGAAGGCGGTACATGTGCCTTTATTGATGCAGAGCATGCACTTGATCCGCAATATGCTGAAAAGCTTGGTGTTAATGTTGATGAGCTTCTTTTGTCGCAACCTGATACAGGAGAGCAAGCATTAGAAGTTGCAGATATGTTAGTTAAATCAAAAAGTGTTGATTTAGTAATTATTGATTCTGTCGCAGCTTTAGTTCCAAGAGCAGAGATCGAAGGTGAGATGGGTGACCATCATGTTGGTCTCCAAGCTAGATTGATGTCACAAGCTCTAAGAAAAATTACGGGAAACATCCAAAGATCTGGCGCAACGGTAGTTTTCATTAATCAGATAAGAATGAAGATAGGGGTTATGTTTGGTAGCCCGGAAACTACAACCGGTGGAAATGCACTTAAGTTTTATTCTTCAGTAAGGCTTGATATTAGAAGAATTGGATCTGTCAAAGAAGGTGATGAAGTAATGGGTAATGAGACTAGAGTAAAAGTTGTAAAAAATAAAGTATCGCCACCTTTTAAACAAGCAGAATTTCAAATTATGTACGGCTTAGGAATTAATCAAGAGGGTGAAATTTTAGATTTTGGACACAAGCTTGGGTTAGTTGAAAAATCCGGGGCTTTTTACAAACTCAATGGTGAGACTATAGGACAAGGTAAAGTAAAAGCTAGTCTTTATTTAAAAGAGAATGCCAAAATTCGCGATAGTTTAATAAAGGAAATTAGATCTTCATATATCGCTTCTAAGCCAAAAGCAAAAGATACAAAATAATAATTTGCTACAATAATCCTCATAAGAAATTTATGAGGATTTATTTATGTCGGAGAAAGCATATATAGTAGGTGCAGTCAGAACTCCTGGAGGCAAAAAAAACGGAAGCTTAAGCAAGTGGCATCCTGCAGACATGGGTGCAGTTGTTCTTGATGAGCTTGTTAAAATTACAGGTATTGATCCAAAAGATATAGATGATGTTATTTTTGGTTGTGTTGATCAAGTTGGTGCTCAATCAGGAAATATTGCTAGAAATTCTATTCTTGCATCAAGTTTACCAGAATCTGTTCCAGGAACTTCTGTCGATAGGCAATGTGGATCCTCTCAACAGGCACTTCACTTTGCTGCACAAGCCGTAATGTCTGGAACCCAAGATGTTGTTATAGCTGGGGGTGTTGAGGTTATGTCACTTGTTCCAATTGGTGCAAGTGTAAAAGATGGATATGATGCTGGTCATGGCTTCCCTTTTAATGCAAAAGGTATCGAAGATAGATATCCTGGTATTTTCTTTTCTCAATTCACAGGTGCAGAACTTGTAGCAGAAAAATGGAATTTATCTCGTAACGACTTAGATAAATTTGCGTTAGAAAGTCATAAAAAAGCAGCGTATGCTTCATCAGAAGGTTATTTTGATAGAGAAATTATTCCAATTGAATCAAGGTCAGATGCTATTGATACATCAATAATCTCAAATGATGAAGGAATTAGATATGACGCATCTTTAGAAGCTTTATCAGGGCTTAAAACAGTCTCAGATGGTGGCGTTATTACAGCAGGCAATGCGAGTCAAATTACAGATGGAGCTTCTGCTGTTATGGTTTGTAATGAAAAAGGGTTAAGTAAGATTAAAAATGATCCTAGAGCTGAAATAATCTCTATATCAGTAGTGGGAGATGATCCTGTTTTTATGCTTACTGGACCAATACCTGCAACAAAATTAGTATTAAAGACTGCTAACTTAACAATTGATGATATGGATTTGTATGAAGTTAATGAAGCCTTTGCTCCAGTTCCAATGGCATGGTCTCATGAATTAAAAGCTGATTTAAACAAGCTAAATGTCAATGGGGGTGCAATTGCACTCGGTCATCCACTTGGAGCAACAGGGACTAAACTTATGACAACATTAATTCACGAGCTTGAGAGAAGAAATGGAACATATGCTCTTCAAGCCATATGTGAGGGTGGCGGGACAGCTAACGCAACCATTATTAAAAGGTTATAAATTGTATATAAAGTTTCTATGTTTTTTTGATATTTTTAATACAAATGATTTGATATATTGTATTTATTAAATACATATTAAGGAGTAAATATGTTTTCTGGATTTCAAGTTTTTTTAATTTTTGTTTTTTTTCTTTCAATACTATTTCTATTTTTATCAATTAAAGTAGTTCCACAATCCAAGGTATATGTTATTGAAAGATTTGGAAAATATACTAAAACTCTTGAGTCTGGATTATCAATAATTATCCCTTTCCTTGATAGAGTTGCACACAAGGTAGATATACTTGAAAGGCAGCTCCCAAAATTTCAGATTTCAGTGATTACTAAAGATAATGTTGAGGTAGGCCTTGTATCAACTGTATTTTTTAGAATCCTAGATGCTTCAAAATCTGTATACAGAATAAAAAATATTGATTCAGCTATCGAAAATACTGCAATTTCAGTCATAAGATCTGCTGCTGGTAAATTAGAATTAGATGATCTTCAGTCTTCCAGAGAGTCTATGAATTTAGAAATAAAAGAAAGGTTAGGTCTTGCTGCTGAGATATGGGGGGTAGAAGTTACAAGAACTGAAATTTTAGATGTTCTTGTTGATGAGCAAACAAAAGACTCCCAGAGACAACAGCTTAATGCAGAAAGAGAAAGAAGGGCTACAATTGCAAAAGCTGAAGGTGATAGAAGAAGTGTTGAGTTAAATGCCGATGCTCAACTGTATGAGGCTCAAAAAGAAGCTGAAGCTGTAAAAGTAACTGCCGACGCCGATGCTTATGCAGTAAAAATAAAAGCAGAGGCAGACGCAGAGCAAACTAGAGTCGTTGGTAAAGCCATTAAAGAAGATGGCCAACCTGCTGTTGATTTTGAAATTATGAAGCGACAAGTTGATGGGTTAGCTAAGCTGGCATCCTCAGATCAAACAAAAACATTGGTTGTTCCATCAGATATCACTAAGGCTTTAGGAAGTGTTGAGCTATTATTAGGTTCAATTAATAGAAAAGAGGATAAAGAGTGATAGAGTTTATTGAGAATGCTAATAACTGGTTAATTATAGGTACTCTCCTAATAATTATTGAGGTAGTGTTATTTGGCTCCTTTATATTTTTTCTTCCTGCTGGCATTGGAGCAATCATAATAGGCTTGATATATAAAATTCAGTCTTTATTACCATTTTCTCTTATATCAAGTTGGGCTGCATCCCTTGTTTTTTGGGGCATTGTATCGATTGGAATATCATTTTTCATTCAAAAATACTTTAAAAGCAATACTTCCAAAGATATTAATGACTACTAAATTATTTAAAGTGATTAAATAAAAGTTTTAGGTCTTCGATATCAGAGACAGATTCCTGACCATCTCTTGTTCTTAACTCAATAGAGCCATCATCAAGAAATTTATTACCTAAAATGATATTGATGGGTATGCCTACCAGCTCCGAATCTTTAATTTTAGAGCCAAAGCCAACTTTTCTATCATCAAGCAATACGTCGTAACCTTGATTTAATAATTCTTGGTACAGTTTATTTGACGCATCTTCAATTTCTTTATTTTTTTCATAGCCAATTGGAATTATGTTTACATCAAATGGAGCAATAGCAGCTGGCCAGACAATTCCTTTATCGTCATTATTTTGCTCTATAGAAGCAGCAACTATTCGAGAAACACCAATTCCATAACAGCCCATATATAAAGTTGATGCCTTGCCTTGATTATTTAAGACATTTGCCTTCATATCTTCAGCATATACTTTGCCTAATTGAAATATATGGCCTACTTCAATACCTTTTTTAATTTCGATTATTCCTTTTCCATCAGGCGATGACTTACCCTCAAGAGAAGATATATCATCACCTTCTTTTAGAAGTAATTCAGTATTAATTGCATATTCAGAGCTATTGCTAACTGCAATGGTATCTTCACCTGTTTCAGCAAGAACATGGAACTCTTCTGAAGCATCACCACCAATTGCACCCGAATCAGCTGATACTATCTTGTATTCAAGACACATTCTTTCAAGAACCTTTTTATAGGTATTTCTCATTGCTAAGTAAGTTTCTTCAAGACAGGCTTCATCAATATTAAAGCTATAAGAATCTTTCATAAGAAACTCTCTTCCTCGCATGACTCCGTATCTTGGTCTGACTTCATCTCTAAATTTTGTTTGTATTTGATAAATATTAAGTGGTAATTCTTTATAGCTTTTTACATTATTTCTTATAAGATCTGTGATAACTTCCTCATGAGTTGGACCTAAACAAAAATCTCTTTCATGCCTGTCT
>CBFHRY010000004.1:19093-45835 GCA_965658385.1 Gammaproteobacteria bacterium | reverse complement strand
CTGCCAAGAATAATACTGGAATACAGGGGATTGGCAAAATTAAAATCAACTTATACGGATAGCCTAATCAAGATCGAAAACCCCCAAACAAAAAGAATTCATACTTCTTATCAACAAGCTGTGACTTCTACTGGTAGACTCTCTTCGACAGAACCAAACCTTCAAAACATTCCAATTAAAACTGCCGAAGGTCGAAGAATTCGTGAAGCCTTTATTCCTGAAAAAGGAAACATAATGATTTCCGCTGACTATTCACAAATTGAATTACGGATCATGGCGCATTTATCTAAAGATAAAAACCTTACTCATGCATTTAATAATAATTTGGATGTTCATTCTTCTACAGCTGCAGAGGTCTTTGATACAGACATAGAAGCAATAACATCTGAACAAAGAAGAAGTGCAAAGGCTATAAATTTTGGATTAATGTACGGTATGTCAGCATTTGGATTAACTCGACAGCTTGATATACCAAGAGCCGAAGCCCAACAATATCTTGATACATATTTTGAAAGATATACTGGAGTAAAAAAATACATTGAAAATACAAAACTTAAAGCCAAAGAAGATTTATTTGTTGAGACCATAATGGGCAGAAGGCTGTATCTAAATGAAATTAATGCAGCAAATGGTCTTAGAAGACAGGCGGCAGAGAGAGCTGCTATTAATGCACCCCTTCAAGGCTCAGCAGCAGATATTATTAAAAAGGCGATGATAGATATTGATAAATATTTATCAGCCGAAATGAAAGAAGTGAAAATGATAATGCAAGTTCATGACGAGTTAATATTTGAAGCCCCAGAAGAAATTGCTGAAGAAACTCTTAGAGTAGTGAAAAAAATGATGGAAGAAACTGCAAAGCTTGATATTCCATTAATAGCAGATGCTCAAATAGGAGCTAACTGGAACGAGGCACATTAAAATTCTCGTTTATTTATAGAGCCTGACCATTCTAATGGCGAATAGCTGTGGTCTGTCTTTTCTAATACACGTATTCCGTGAATATTTCTTAAGTCTACAATCTTCATATTTAGATATTCTTCTGGTACCTTGAAAGGCCACTTTTTTTTCATCTTAAAAGTTCGATATATAACTTTTCTTTTTACAGCCATTACATTCCAGTAAAGCCTTAAGAAGCCTGATATACCCAATTCTTTGAAAAGGGATTTAGTTAGCTCTTTAATTTGAGGAAGTCTATTATAGCCAAGCATATAGCTCCATTTAAATCTTGACCCCCATAAAACCCATGTATCCAAAATAGCTTCTTGATCTAAGCTTATGTCTAAACCAAAAATAACATGGGTACAGTCATGGTCTCTGAGCAGGGTTCCTGACCCAGGAGTATCATAAAAAACTTCTTTACCTTCTGGAAAGGAATCATAATAGCACTGAAGTCCTTGAGCTAAAGTGAGTACGCAATTTTGTTTTTGGTATTCAAGCATCAGCAAAATTCTAGTATAGATTTTGAAAGCCTGTCAAAGCCCTTTAAATCTTTTGAGGATACAGTAATTGCCTCACAGCCTTTCATTTTTTTATTTACTTCGGCAACTGCTTTAAATTTTTGATTATTTGAAAGCTTATCACCTTTGGTTAGAACAGGAATAAAAGGCACATCAGAGCTATTACAAAGACTTATCATGTCTCTATCGCTATCCTTTAGAGGATGTCTTATATCCATAAAGATAACCACAACTTTCAATGACTCTCTTTTTGCAAAATATTCTTCTAAGAGTGGAGCCCAATCTTTCCTTTTATGATAGCTAGATTTTGCAAATCCATAACCTGGAAGATCTACAAGCTTTAATGATTCATTCACACCAAAAAAATTAATTTCAGTGGTCCTGCCTGGAGTTTTACTTATTCTTGCTAGCTTAGGGTTTTCGGTTAAAGCATTTAATGCACTAGATTTACCAGCATTTGATCTTCCGGCAAGCAATACCTCTGAACCAATATCTTCAGGTAGGTTTTTATACTTGGTTACACCAAGCATGAATTCAGTTTTTTTAAAAAGGTTTTTCATTTAATCGTTTATATCATAACAACCTATGTTTATAATACACACACCACAAGAATCAAATATTTAAAATGAAATTATTTTTAGTACTCTTATCTATTATTGGAATTTCCTTAAATGCAGCAGAGGTTGAAATGCCTGAAGTTGCCAAAATGGGTAATGCAGATGCAGGAAGTGAACTAGTTGCAACCTGTGCAGCATGCCATGGCGTAGATGGAAATAGTGTGAATGCCGATTGGCCAAAACTTGCAGGTCAAAATCAGAGATATTTATATGAACAGCTTAAACTATTTCAAAGTGGAGATAGGCAAAATGCATTGATGATGGCTGTTACTCCATACCTTAATACATTAACTGATTCTGACTTATTAGATATATCTGCTTTCTATGAATCTAACCCTACTTCAGTAGGACAAGCAAAGAATGATGAAGAGCTTTTAGAGCTTGGTATGAATTTATATAGAGGTGGAGATATTGAAAAAGGCATACCTGCATGCACAGCATGTCACTCTGTATATGGTAACGGTAATGCTTTAGCTGGATTCCCTGCTGTAGCTGGCCAACAAATTAATTATTTAACAACAACACTTAAGGCTTACAGAGCCAACGAAAGAAATGCTGGACAATATGCTTCTGTAATGCAATCTATTTCAAGAAATCTTTCTGATGAAGAAATTGATGCCTTGGCAAACTACATGCACGGACTATATAAATGAAAAACTTTAAGCTTTTAAAACTATCTTTATTTTTTGTTTTAATAACTTCTTTTTCAGCAAACACTTTTGCTGAATATAAGTTAGGAAGAGACTATTCAAAAATTAGCAATCCTCTAACTGTAAAGCAAGATGGAATTGTCGATGTTATGGAGGTTTTTTGGTACGGATGCGGAGCTTGTTATTCAATTGAGGGGCCAGTAAATGGCTGGAAGAAAACATTGCCTGATCATGTAAATTTCACAAAGTTTCCTGTAACTTGGGGACCTATTCATCAGACTCATGCTGCCTTGTATCATACTATTGAGGCTTTAGATTTAACTCAAAAAGCACATTCAGCAGTATTTGTTTCAATACATAAAGAAAAGAACTTCTTACGCAACGAAAAAGCAATCACAGATTTTTTAAAAGGCTTTGGCGTTGCTCCTGAAACGGCATCAGCATATCTAAATTCTTTTGCTGTTAAGCAAAAAGTTAGCAGAGGAATAAAAATATCAAAACAGCTTCAACTTGGATCAACTCCAATGTTGATAGTTGATGGGACATATATTATTCAGCCCAAAAGAACATATGAAGAGATGTTCAAAGTGGCGGAATATGTTATCGAATTACAAAAAGCAAATTCTTAAAAACTTTTAGTTTTTTAATATATAATGCACGCAAATTATGAAAAATAAATACTACTTAATCATATTACCGATCTGCGTTCTTTTTCTTTTCAACGGAAAGAAGTATGACGAATCAGTTATAGAGAGAATCCATCTTCAAGTTAATATTTGCCTTGAAGGTCAAGATTGCGGCCAAGCATCTCAATCCTCTCTAGTAAAAGCAGCTAGATCAAACGAGCAAATATACGCATCAGGCTGTGCGGCATGTCATGATGCAGGTGTAGCAGGCGCTCCAGTAACAGGCAATGTTAGTCAATGGGCTTCACGAATGCCTAAAGGCATGGAAATGTTAGTTAATAACGCTTATAACGGGTATAACGCAATGCCAGCAAAAGGTTTATGTGTCGATTGCTCAAAAGAAGAAATAGCTGCTGTTGTTAAATATATGATAGAAAAATCTACTTAATTTTTTTCTAATTTTTCAATTCTTTTTTCTAAATCTTCTGCCAACTTATAGATAGATTCATATTTTGATTTTTTTACAAAACCCTGCGACTCAATTAGATCACTTATAGCAGGAGAGACTCTTTTTTTAATATCTTTTAAAAGGTCATCTGGGAATACATCTGAAAAAGCTCCAAGTTCCTTTTTAAAGATCCTGATAATTGCATCTGTAATATCTTTATCGCTCATAGTTATCATTAATTAATTTAACAATGTTTTTCCAGTTATTAAATTGTATAGGCTTTTTAATATCAGGATTATCCCATTCATCATTATTTTTATTAAACCAAATTGCATTAATGCCAAGAATATGTGAGCCATAAACATCATTTATTGGATGATCACCAATATGCACGATTTGATTAAAATCTAGGTTTTTATATTTATTCTTAGACATTACAAAATGATCTTTTTTTGGCTTATTGCTTTGAACGTCATAGGAGCTTATTGAAAAATCAAAGAATTTACCAATTTTAAAAGAAAAGATATCTGCATTGCCATTTGTCAAAACACCTAATGAATAATTTTTTGATAATTCCTCGATTGCTTCATAGACCCCATCATAAAACTCAACCTCATGGCGAAGCTTTAAAAACATTTCATAACATTGCTTAGTAAGCTCCTGTTGCTCAAGCAAGGGCATTGCAGCTTTTTTTATCTTATTTTCATAGATTTTTTTTCTTAATGCTCCGATATCCCACTCATAACTTGGATCTTCTTTAATGAGCTCTTTTCGATAACTTAAAAAATCAGACATTGATCCCCAATCTTGTTTACCAATATGACTTTCAAGATAAGATCTGGTTGCTATCTCTGCTTTAATAATTACTGGAGATATATCCCAAAAAGTATCATCAAGGTC
Source organism: Gammaproteobacteria bacterium (assembly GCA_965658385.1). Lineage (GTDB taxonomy): Bacteria > Pseudomonadota > Gammaproteobacteria > Magnimaribacterales > D2472 > CAJQGY01. The sequence continues at coordinate 41,134 of CBFHRY010000004.1, read as the reverse complement.
AAAAGTAATTAATTTTATATTAGGCATTTTTTGCTCGAGGATGAGACTTATCATATATCTTTGCAAGATGTTGATAATCAAGCTTAGTATAGATTTGAGTGGTTGATAAAGAGCTGTGGCCTAATAGTTCCTGAATGGTCCTCAGATCACCACTTGACTCTAACATATGGGTTGCAAAACTATGTCTAAGCATATGCGGATTAACTCTAGGCAGCCCCTGTTTAATAGAGATTTTTTCTAATCTTAGCTGAATACTTCTAACAGTTAGACGCCCTCCCTTAAGATTTATAAAAAGAGCAGGCGTATCCATTCCAGAGAATTTCTTTCTTTCTTCAATCCAATTATTAATGGCCCTGATCGCATATCTTCCAATTGGAGCCAATCTCACCTTGGAGCCCTTTCCCATGACTCTTAAGAAAGTCATCTCTTCCTCAAAGTCAGCTAAATTAATACTTGCTACCTCCGAAACCCTTAGACCAGAAGAGTACATGAGCTCTATCAATGCCAGATCTCTTATCTCAATACTATTTTCAGGTCTAAAATTTAGGAGTTGCTCTACATCTTCAGGCGATAGCACTTCAGGCAAATGAGATGAAGCTTTTGGCGCAGAGATTAACTCAAAAGCGGAAGAGCGTATGACACCATTTTTTTTTAAAAATTTAAAGAAACCTTTGGCAGCAGACAAATGTCTATGAATTGTTCTGGGATTATTATCATTTTGATAAAGGCTGCCAACCCAGCCTGAGCAGATACCCTCATCCACTTCATTATAAGAAGAAATATTTATAGATTTAAAATAACTAGATAGTTTTGCTAAATCTCTGCTATATGACTTCACAGTATTGATAGATAGATTTCTAACTTGCTGAATGTATTCTAGGTATCGGTTAATATCTGTGGTTACAAAATATTGGGAATTAGGCATTAGACTTAATAGTCACCAATCTTTTTTCAATAACATCTCTGATATATTTGATAAATGTAGTGTCTTCATCACCAAGGTATTTGCTTCTATCAAAACTACCCAAACCCAATATACCTATTTCTCCATTCACAGCAAAAATCGCTAGGACAATTGATCCAACACTTTCATTTTTAAAAAGCATAGAAATTTTTTCTTTGGAATAAGGGCCGCAATGAACAGCACCCTTATGAAGCGATAGCCCAATCTTATTCTCAAGATTTTCAATATCTTTATTGTTGTAAAAAGATAACTGGCAGGAATCAACATTGAAATCTTTATGAAACGCACTCTCTACAATAGTTATCATTTCTTCTTTAGATGAAGCGCCCAAAATATTTAATGTTAAATCTTTAGATTTATTAAAAAGATCCTCATTGAGGGTGGCTGTTTCCATAAAACTTGCAAGGAGCTCCATTAATTCTTTTTGCTCGTCTCTCAATTTATGAATTTGTCTTTCAAGCAAAGAGGAGGCTCCCTGAGTTTCAGGATGACCAAATTTTAGTTCTGTAACTAAAGCCTCTCTTTCTTTAAAAAAGTCTAAGTTTTCAAGTAAGAAAATCTCGACATCTTTTGGATCAAGTTTTTTTGCCATTAATCTATTGTCCCAGAAAATACGTTAGCTGCTGGCCCTGTCATCTTAAGTTTGTCTTCGAAGCCAGCAAATTGCAAATTTCCGCCTTTGCTAGAAATTTTTATTTTTTTATCTTTCTGTAATGTAATTGATGCAACTGAGGCTGAAGCAGATCCACAAGAAAGGGTTTCACCAGCACCATTTTCAAATGTTCGAATATGGACTTGCCCCTTTATTTTTTTATATATGGATAAGTTAAAATTATGTTTTGATATTGTCGGCTGCAACCTCTCATATAGAGACTCCAAATCAAAACTTTTGATAGAACTTTGCTTAATGCAAAGATGCTTATTGCCACAATCTACAAGTGAGAATTTCTGATCAGATAGTTTTTTTGAAAATTCCTTAATCAAAGCTTTTTCAGATATCTCAAATGGTTTTTCAATTAAAGCCTCTACATTAGAATTTTTTTTCGTGCACTCAATGTTTCTTGATGCAGTTTGCAAGTTAATGGTTTTGTGAGGACTAAGCTCTTCTTGCCAAATAAACAAAGCAGCACATCTAATCCCATTCAAACACATCTTTGCAGAGCTTCCATCGCTGTTATAAAACTTAATTAAGAAATCTGTATCTATTTTAGTTGGTGGGTAGACCAATATAAGTTGGTCAAAGCCAATGCCTTTTTTTCGACAAGCTAGCTTTGTAATTTTATTTTTTGTAAATTTAATATTTTCAGTCAAGGCATTAATAACAATAAAGTCATTGCCATTGCCATGCATTTTTTTAAATTTAATCATTTGGGATATGCTCAAGATCTAACAAATTACTATATGACTCTCTTGTTTTAATCACATGAGAAACATCTTTATCTATCAAAATTTCAGCACCACGAGTTCTAGAGTTATAGTTTGATGACATTACAAAACCATATGCTCCAGCTGTTTTTACTGCTAAAACATCATTCTCCTCTGCGCTTAGCGAAATATCTTTTCTAATAAAATCAGACGATTCGCATACCGGCCCCACTATATTCCAGTTCTTTGGAGACCCAATGTCTTTTTTGATATTCCATACATCATGCTTTGCTCCATATAAAGATGGCCTCAGCAAATCATTCATTGCAGCATCAACAACAAGAAAATCATCCTTTATATATTGAACAGTAGTTAATAGAACGCCTGCGTTTGCTGAAATAGTTCTACCTGGCTCAAGCACTATCTTTTCTGATCTTTCACTCATTACAGTTTCCAAGCAGGCAATTAAATCTTTAGGATTTGGAGGATTTTCTCCATTATAAGGAACTCCAAGGCCTCCGCCCATATCAAGAAATTCTAAGTTAGCTCCAAGAGAGTTTATTTTGTCCGCAAGTTCAATTGTTTTTTTAGCAGCAGCCTCATAACTTTCCAGATTTAATATTTGAGATCCAATATGACAAGCTAAACCAACCATATTTATATCGTCTGATTTAGATGTGTGGTCAGCAAGGCTCATAACCTCATCTAAGGATGATACGCCGAACTTATCGCCTTTTCTTCCGGTAGTAATATAGTCATGACCGCCAGAATCAACCTCGGGATTAAAGCGAATAGATACAGATGCTTTAATTGATAGCTGCTTAGCAATTTTCTCAATTCTATATAGCTCAGAGGCTGACTCTATGTTGAACGAAAGTATTTTGTTCTTTATTGCATATTCAATTTCTTCAGATGTTTTTCCAACACCAGAAAAAATAATCTTAGCTGGATCAGCTTTTATTGCTAATGCTCTATGAAGTTCGCCGCCAGAGACTATATCGAAACCACAACCGACATCTTTTAAAACTTTTAGAATGGCGATGTTGCTTAAAGATTTTACAGAGAAACAAACTAAGTGATTTTGGCTTGAAAAAGAATCTATATAAGCACGAGCATGTCTTTCAAGTGTCTTTTTTGAATAGACATATGCAGGAGTGCCATAGTTCTCAGCAATATCTTTAAGATTAACCTCCTCGCAAAAAAGCTCATTATCTTTATATTCAAAATAATCCATTAGCTGTTTGCATCCTTGGTTATCATAGTTGAGCTTTCCAAGATAGGGCCTTTTACCCCACACGCAGAAATTGAAATAATAACCAGTAATATTGTCACTAGAAATAAAAGAGAATTTTTAATACTTGTATGAATCATCTTTAAAAGGGCCTTCTACAGGTACATTAATATAATCTGCCTGGTCTTCGGTGAGCTTAGTTATTACTCCTCCAAAACCCGAAACCATTAACGAAGCAACCTCCTCATCAAGTTTCTTTGGCAGCACCTCGACTTTTATCATTGATGCTTTTACCTCATCATCATTAATATTGGCAAAACCTTGCTCGTAGAGATAGATTTGGGCCAGGACTTGGTTGGCGAATGAGCCATCCATTATTCTGCTTGGATGTCCTGTTGCATTACCAAGATTAACTAGTCTTCCCTCAGACAAAAGAATTAAGAAATTTCTACTACTTAGATCAGGAGTCTCGTTTGGTTTTGTGTCTCTGAATATTCTATGAACTTGGGGTTTGATCTCTTCCCAATGCCATTCATTCCTCATATATGCAGTATCTATTTCATTATCAAAATGCCCAATGTTACAAACTACAGCAGTATTTTTTAGAGTTGCCAGCATGGCTGAATCACAAACGTTTACATTACCCGTTGTTGTCACAACAAGGTCGGTATCTTGCATAACATCTATATTAATATCATCAATATTTCTTGTGACTTTTCCATCCTTATAGCAAGAAACTACCGTAAAGCCATCCATGCATGCCTGCATTGCGCAAATCGGATCAGACTCAACAATTCTTACAATCATTCCTTCTTGAGCTAAGCTTGCAGCAGAACCCTTGCCTACATCACCATAACCAATGACAAGACCTTTTTTGCCTGAGAGAAGCATATCTGTTCCTCTTTTTAATGCATCATTCAGGCTATGTCTGCAACCATATTTATTATCATTTTTAGCTTTTGTTACTGAATCGTTAACGTTGATTGCCGGCACTTTTAAAGAACCTTTTTCAAGCATCTCTTTCAATCTATGGACCCCTGTTGTAGTTTCCTCTGAAATGCCATGTATTCTTTCAAGCATTTCTGGATATCTCTCGTGGATCATCATGGTGAGATCACCGCCATCATCAAGAATCATATTAGCATCCCAAGGCACACCATTTTTAAGAATTGTTTGTTCAATACACCAATCAAACTCTTCTTCTGTCTCACCCTTCCATGCATAGATAGGAATTCCAGCGCTCGCCATTGCAGCAGCTGCATGATCTTGAGTTGAAAATATATTGCATGAGGACCACCTAATTTCTGCACCGAGATCAACAAGCGTTTCCATTAGGACTGCTGTTTGGATTGTCATATGGATACAACCAATTATTCTTGCTCCTTTTAAGGGTTGCTCATTTCTATATTTCTCCCTTAATGCCATAAGAGCAGGCATTTCGTTTTCAGCCAATGAAATCTCTCTTCTTCCGAATTCAGATAAATTAATATCTGCAACTTTATAATCTATTTCCATTTAAATATTTCCTCAGAACGCTTCTTGTTTTAATAATTCAGCTTTATCTGTTTTTTCCCAGGTAAATACCTCCCCAGACCTGCCAAAATGACCAAATGCGGCAGTTGGAAGATAAGATATGCTTTTAAGCTGCAACATTTCTATTAGACTTTTTGGCCTCAGATCAAAGTATTTATCAACCAGCTCATATATCCTCTTAATTGAGATTTTTTCAGAGTTAAAGGTATTTATATTTATAGATGTTGGTTTGGCAACTCCTATTGCATATGAAACTTGAATCTCACAATAATCAGCAAGGCCGGCTGCAACAATATTTTTAGCAACATACCTTGATGCATACGCAGCAGACCTATCAACTTTCGAAGGATCCTTTCCAGAAAAAGCTCCACCACCATGTCTTGCCATGCCGCCATATGTATCAACAATAATCTTTCTGCCAGTCAATCCACAGTCTCCAACAGGACCTCCTATAACAAAATTCCCAGTTGGATTGATAAATATATCAGTTGAGTCTAGCAACCATTTTTCTGGAACAGTTGGCTCTATTATATTTTTCATAACAGAGTCCTTGATTTCATTTTGAGATACCGTTTCAGAATGTTGAGTAGACAAAACTAAAGCTGACAAGCCCTTAATAGTTTTGCCATCATCTTCATAAATAACACTTACTTGGCTTTTAGCATCTGGCCTGAGCCATTCTAACTGTTTAGATCTCATTAGATCAGTTTGTTTTTTAACAAGCTTATGGGCCAGATCAATAGGAAGCGGCATCAAAGTATCAGTCTCATTGCAGGCGTATCCAAACATGAGACCTTGATCGCCTGCACCTTGCTCAAGATTTTCTCCTTCGCCCTCATTCACCCCTTGAGCAATATCGGGAGATTGTTGAGATAGTAAATTGTTGATTTCGCAGTTGCTTCCATTAAACCCAAGCGAATCGTCGTCATATCCAATTTCAACAATAGTTTTACGAACTATCTCTTCAATATTTGGTTTTGCAGTAGAAGTAATTTCGCCAGCAACAAAAACCAAGTTATTTTTTATCATTGTTTCACACGCAACTCTGCTTTCAGGATCAGCTGAGAGATATGCGTCTAGTATGGCATCTGAAATCTGATCACATACCTTGTCAGGATGTCCTGCTGATACAGATTCTGATGTAAAAATATAACTCATTTTTTCTTAGCGCTTAATAAGGTTTAGATTGCTATTATTACAGTATTTGAGAGTAAAAAATAATAATCGGTAACGATTGTTGAATTTTATAGAAAATTGATTTCTTTTTCTATCAATTTAGTTCTCAAAATATTATGATTCTTTTTATTTGGGGAAAAAAATTGAATCCATCAGAATCAACAAATGCACTTAGGTTTCTTTCAATAGACGCTGTTCAAAAGGCTAGCTCTGGTCATCCGGGGATGCCAATGGGAATGGCGGAAATAGCTGTGGCTTTATGGAAAGGCCATCTGAAACATAACCCATTAAATCCAAAGTGGTTTAATAGAGACAGATTTGTTCTTTCAAATGGTCATGGATCTATGTTGCTATATAGCTTGCTTCATTTAACTGGTTATTCAATAAGCATAGATGATATTAAAGATTTCAGAACACTTAAATCCAAGACCCCAGGCCATCCGGAATATGACATTGAAAATGGTGTTGAAACAACAACGGGACCCTTGGGACAAGGTATCGCCAATGCGGTGGGAATGGCTATAGCCGAAAAGTCTCTTGCTGCTCAATTCAACACAAAAGAATTATCGCCGATAGATCACTATACATATGCATTTGTTGGAGACGGCTGCCTTATGGAGGGAGTATCTCATGAAGCATGTTCTTTTGCCGGGACACATAAGCTTGGCAAGCTAATTTGTTTTTATGATCAAAATGGCATATCAATCGATGGAGAGATTGATAATTGGTTTACTGATAACACAGTTCAAAGATTTGAAAGTTATGGATGGCAAACCATAGAGGTTGATGGCCATAATATCGAAGAAATATCTCAAGCAATTAAATCCTCAAAACAAGAGTCTGAGAAGCCTTCTATGATTTTCTGCAAAACAACAATTGGGTTTGGATCTCCAAATAAATCTGGAACCTCTGGAGTTCATGGATCACCTCTTGGAGATGAAGAAATAGTCAAAACAAGAGAGGCATTGAATTGGGAACATGCCCCATTTGAAGTTCCTCAAAGCGTATATGATTTTTGGGATTCTAGACAAGTAGGTAAAACTAATAATGAGGAATGGGATTCATTGATGGAGCTCTATAAAACAGACTATCCTGATAAACATGCTGAGCTTTTAAGAAGGATAGGCGGTAAGCTTACAGAGAGTTTTGATGAAAGCTATGCTCTTTTTTTAAATGAGGCTGTAGTAAATGACACCAGCATGGCTACTAGAAAAGCATCTCAGGTTTGCCTTGATTTTTTTGTAGGCGAGCTACCAGAGCTAATGGGAGGTTCAGCAGACTTAACCCCATCCAATAATACTTTTTCAAAAGCTAGCTCAGTATTTTTTAATGAGACCCCAGAAGGCAACCATATAAATTATGGCGTGAGAGAGTTTGGCATGTCTGCCATGATGAATGGGATGGTGTTGCATGGCGGCATTAAGCCATATGGAGCAACTTTCTTAGTTTTTACAGATTACGCTAGAAATGCATTAAGGCTATCGGCTCTTATGGGGCTCCCGAATATATTTGTATATACACATGATTCAATTGCACTTGGAGAAGATGGCCCAACTCACCAACCTATAGAACATTTGGTCACCCTCAGAGCTACACCAAATTTACATAACTGGAGACCAGCTGATTTAGTAGAAACTGCTGTATCTTGGAAGCAAGCAGTATCATCCCAAGACAAGCCAACTTGTTTAATTTTTAGTAGACAAAATACCACTCCTTTAGAGCATGATCTTGATCAAATAGAAAATATTGAAAAAGGTGGTTATTTATTAAAAGCGAATGAAAGCCCTAGCCTTTCTATAATTGCATCTGGAAGTGAAGTTCAGCTTGCTTTGGATGCTTCAGCAGAACTTCAAAAAAATGGAGTAGACGCCAATGTTGTATCAATGCCATGCCTTGATGTTTTTTTGGAGCAGTCTGCTGAATATCAAAACTCAGTTCTTGGTAAGAATATGCCAACTCTTGTCGTTGAAATGGCACACCCAGACTCATGGCATAAATTGTTAAATAAATCTGACAAGGTTCTTGGAATAGATTCTTTTGGTGAATCTGCCCCTGCTAAAGACTTGCTTGAACATTTTGGTTTTACGGTATCAAATGTCGTCTCTATGGCGCAATCATTGTTAGATGAAAAGTCTAGTTGATATTGATATCTCTAATAAAAATTTAGTTGTTAGAGTTGATATGAACGTCCCTATTAGGGATAAAAAAATTCAAGATCCAACAAGGATCAAAGCCTGCCTTCCAACTATCAATTATGCGCTAGAAAAAAATTGCAAGGTTTTATTAATAAGCCATCTTGGAAGACCTAACGAGGGGTCTGTAGAAGATAAATACTCTCTTGCGCCTGTTTCAGAATATTTATCAGATATCTTAGATGAGCCAGTGAGTTTAGAAAAAGATATATCAAATACAGAGATTTTCAAATCTGGGCCTAGGGTTAAAATTCTTGAGAATATTAGATTTTACAAAGGAGAAAAAAATAACAGTTCTGAGCTTGGAAAAAGTCTTGGTCTTCTTGGTGATGTTTATGTTTTCGATGCTTTTGGCACATCGCATAGAAAGCAAGCATCAACATATGAAGCAATTATTAAGAGCAAAGAATCATGTGCTGGATTTTTGTTAAAAAATGAAGTGGAGGCATTGAATAAATCTCTTCAAAATCCTCCTAAGCCAAATTTAGCAATTATTGGCGGTGCTAAAGTCTCGTCTAAGCTAGGATTAATTAACAATCTAAAAGATAAAACAGATTTCATCATAGTTGGCGGCGGGATTACTAATACCTTTTTAAAGGCCTCTGGCCATGAAGTTGGATCGTCTCTTGTTGAGGATTCAATGTTAGATATTGCAAGAGAAATTCTTGAATCAGGTAAAGTTCTATTGCCTTCAAGAGTTATAGTTTCATCAACACTAGAGGGGGCTAATATTGCAGAAAAAAGTATATATGAAATTTCAGCGCATGAAATGATCCTTGATCAGGCCCTAACAGAAGACATGAAGCAGGCTATAAAAAAATCAAAACTCATTCTATGGAACGGCCCATTAGGTGTGTTTGAAAATGAACTTTTTTCGAAAGGAACAAGAGATCTTTCAAAACATATATCAGAGTCTCAAGGCTTCTCAATAGCGGGCGGGGGCGAAACATTGAGCGCAATAAATACTTTCATAAATAAAGATGATGTGTCATATTGTTCTACAGGCGGAGGGGCTTTTCTTGAGTTCATGGAAGGGAAAAAATTACCATCAATTGAGGCCCTAGAATCCAAATATTTAGACTAGGAGACCAAAAATGAAACTTATTAGTGTAGAAGAAATTGCCTCATATATTGTTTCTGGCGGCAAAGGGATTTTAGCTGCTGACGAGAGCAACCCAACTTGTGGAAAGCGCTTTGATACTATTGGGGTTGAGTCAACTGAGTCAAATAGGCGTGACTATAGAGAGATGCTTTTTAGGGCCTCTGGAATTGAGGGCAATATTGGCGGCGTTATACTATTTGATGAAACCATCAGACAGCAGTCTGAAGATGGAACAAAACTTGTTGATATAATGAATGCTGCAGGAGCTCTTCCTGGAATCAAGGTTGATAAAGGCTTAGTTCCATTATATGAAGGCTCTGATGAAGTAATTACCCAAGGCTTAGATGGTCTAAATGAGAGACTTGCTGAATATGTTGAGCTTGGAGCAAAGTTTACAAAATGGCGTGCAGTTATAAAAATAGGCTCAGGTATGCCAACCGAAGAATGCATAAATGGTAATGCCGATGCTTTAGCGCAATATGCAAAACTAGCCCAGAATAATGGCCTGGTTCCAATTGTTGAGCCTGAAGTTCTTATGGACGGTAATCATTCAATAGATGAATGTTTCAATGCATCATCTAACGCCCTTTCAAGTTTATTTAATTCTTTAAAGAGGCACGAGGTAAATCTTAAAGGTGTTTTACTTAAACCAAGTATGGTAACTGCAGGCTCACTAGCAGAAACGCAAGCTACCCCCCAAGAGGTTGCTGAACTTACTATTAAGTGCCTTAAAGAAAATGTTCCATCTGATGTTCCTGGAATCACTTTTCTTTCTGGTGGCCAAACCGAAATCCAAGCAACAGAACATTTAGATCTTATGAATAAAATTGGAGGTTTTGATTGGAAATTAAGTTTTTCTTACGGAAGAGCATTACAAGCAGGGGCCCTCAAGGCTTGGTCAGGAAAGCTTGAAAATAAATTTATTGCCCAAGATGTACTATCACATAGAGCTAAAATGAATAAATTAGCTGCTCTTGGTGAGTGGAATAGTGAACTTGAAGACTAATTTATAAGAATTTAACCTATTTTTCGGAGAATTTAATGGAAATTAAGCACATATCGGTATTTTGTGGTGCCCACAAAGGCAATAATCCACAATATGAGGATGACGCAAAGAGCGTTGCCAAATTAATAGCTGAGAACGGAGCACATGTTGTATTTGGTGGAGGCAATGTTGGCCTTATGAAAGTTGTATCTGACACTGCTCTTGATCATGGAGCAGAGGCACTAGGCATCTCACTAAGATCTTTATATGAATTAGAATTAGTTAATCCAAGAATTGATGAGGTTGTTGTTGCTGAAACTCTGTTAGACAGAAAAGATGTATTTATGGATAGATCCGATGCATTCATAGTGCTTCCTGGAGGCGTTGGGTCATTAGACGAACTTGCAGAAGTTATGGCAAGTAATCAGCTTGGAATTATCAATAAGCCAGTGGGCATATTAAACACAGCAGGTTATTACGATCATCTTCTTGCATGGATGAAGAAAGCAGTAGATGAGGGTTTCATAACTAAAGCAAATTTTGATGACTTAATAATTGCCGATAATCCAAAAGATCTCATTAATGGTATTTTTACCAACAAAAGGCCATCCGATTCCGATTGGACAAACAGGCTTGGCTTATAACTATTTATCTTTACTAATAAGAAGGCCTAATTCAAATAGAATCCACATTGGAATTGCCAAAAACAATTGTGAAAAAATATCAGGCGGTGTGAGAAGCATGCCTAAAATAAAAAACAATAAAATTAAATAAGGCCGTGAGTTTGCTAGTGTAGATTTTTTAGCTATTCCTGCGCTAACTATTAAATATGTGGCTATAGGCATTTCAAATGCTATACCAAATGCAAAAATTAATTTAATAACAAAGTTTAAATACTGTGAAATATCTGTCATAACAACCACAGAGTCTGGAGCTATGCCTATGAAAAAAGTAAAAATTATTGGACAAACAATAAAATAAGCAAAACAGGCGCCAAGAACAAATAATGCAATAGTGGATAGCATTAGCGGACCAGCAAATTTCTTTTCATTTGTATAAAGTCCAGGAGAGATAAACATCCAAATTTCATAAAAGAAATATGGCATAACAACCAATGCTGCTGAAAATATAAGTAGCTTGAAAGGCGCCATAAATGGTGAGGTTACTTGGGTAGCAATCATAGAGCTCCCCTCAGGCAGAGCGTTAATCAAAGGACTTGCTATAAAATTATATATTTCAGATGCAAAGGGTACGCCTACTAGAATAGCCACACCTAATAAAACGATAACTCTTATAAGCCTCTTCCGAAGCTCTATAAGATGTGATGAAACATTCTCGTTAGTCACTGTTATTTTTATCTCCATTCAAATCAAGCTCTTCCATACGCATTTCATTGAATACATCTTTCTTTATTTCCTCAGTGCCAATGTCAGCCTCTAAATCATTTTTGAATTTTGATACTTGCCTTTGGATCCTTTTATAAATTTTGATTACAAATTTAATAACTGCTGGTAGTCTTGTCGGGCCAATGACAAAAAGCCCAACAACCAATATAAAAATGATTTCTAAAAAACCTATTTGAAACAAAGCTATTCTTCTTTTTCTGAATCTTCTTTAATGCCTTCTTTAAAGCCCTTCACAGCTCCTCCGAGGTCAGAACCGATATTTTTTAATTTACGAGTGCCGAATATAAGACCCACGATAAGAAGTATAATTATTAGTTCTTGCCATCCAAAACCCATAGGGTGCTCCTAAATTATTTTGAAAAAATTATCAAAACAGTTGTGACTATTATAGCAATTCCTATTAGCCTTATGATTAATTTTTCTTTTTCTAGTCTCGCTTCCATAATTTTGATCAATTGAGCATTTTCTTTTCTGTGGTGCGAATGATTGCTTAACTCATCCAATGCATCAAACAACATTTTTGGAACCTCAGATGTTTTTATCAAAATATCTTCTTTATTTTCAACAAGAAACTCTTTTAATTTCAGAGGGCTAAACTGTTCTGCAAGCCATTTATCTAAGTATGGTTCTGCAATGCCCCAGAAATCTAGTTCTGGATAAATTTGTCTTCCCATGCCCTCTATATGAATTAGTGTTTTTTGCAATAACACTAGAGATGGCTGAATAGACAGGCCAAAGGGTCTTGTGCTTTTAAATAGGTATAGCAATAACTTGCCAAACTCAATCTCAGAGAGCGGCTTTTCAAAAATCGGCTCACAACAGGCCCTAAGGGTATTTTCAAGGTCTATTTTATTTGAAGATGAATTCACCCAACCCGATGAGATAAATAACTCTGCCAAGGATTGATAGTTTTGCTTTAGAACTGTTTGAAGCATTCTTGCTAGCACATATCTTTCTTCATTTGTAAGGGAGCCCGATATGGCACAATCGATTGCGATATATCCTGGGTTATTAGGATCTGATTTAGATACAAAAATATTACCGGGATGCATATCAGCATGAAAAAAATTATCTCTAAAAACTTGATTTAAAAAGATCATTACACCATTTTCAGCGAGCTTCTTCTTATCAATGTCAAAGCTCTCTATCTGTTTTATATCAGTGCATGGGATTCCATCAATTTTTTCTGAGACCATTACCTTAGAAGTAGTTAAATCCCAAAACACTTCAGGTATATAAAGTTCTTTTGAGCCAATAAAATTTTTTCTTGTGAGGTTGCTATTTGAAGCCTCTAATCGAAGATCTAATTCTCTAAGGATTGTTGATTCATAATCTTTCACAACCTCAATTGGCTTAAGTCTATCTGATTCTTTGTATAGGTATTTTGTTAATTTTGCTGCAGACCTTAGGGCTCTAAGATTTCTTTTAACATCTCTCTCTATATTTGGCCTCAGCACCTTTACAACAACCTCTTTTCCATTCTTGAGTTTTGCCTCATGCACCTGTGCAAGAGAAGCGGCAGCCAAAGGCTCCTCTTCAAAGCTGAGAAATAAATTATCAACGGTATCGCCTAATTCTTTCTTTACAATATGTTTAAGTTTCTCAACAGAAAATGGCTCGCAATTATCCGTTAAAGACTGGAGGTCTTTTGCGGTGGCTTCATCTAAAATGTCTGTTCTTGTTGATAATAACTGGCCAAATTTTATAAATATTGGCCCAAGCGATTGAAGGTATGCAACAGCCTTTTTACCATCTGGAGAAAAGAACATTTTGCTCTTAATACCCAACACCCCTATTCTAAAGAGCTCGTATATCAAAATAACAAAATTCATAACACTCTTTCCATTTCTAATCTATCTACTCTAATATTAAGCTCTCTTAGCTTTCCATGCACAAAGTCAGATCTGTTATTAGATTTTTTTTCTAAAGCTTTTATTGATTTATATACTTGTGACGAAGCAAAAGCAGCATAACCACCCAAGTACTTATCTATTAAATAAATTAAATCAACCTCAGATTTAATCACCAAGTTTAAAAAAACTATAGCAATTTCTTCGTCCCCAACAATCATTTGTTTATTTATCTTTTCTTTAATTATTAGCCCCAATAAATCTTTCGATGACGCTTTAATGAAGAATTGAGGATTGTCGATTTTTGTGAAGGTTACCTCTTTCTTACTGATATCGATATCAAAAAATAGCTCCTTATGGTTATCAATCTGTAGACCAAATTTAATCGGATATATTTCACTTAAAGAAGTACGAGTATTAGGAGAAGACTCTTCAAGGACTTGAAGGATTTTTGATACAGAGTTGCTTAGGTTATTTTTTATCGGCGACATGTATTGCAACTATTCCATTTAATAAATTATAAAATTTACAACTTAAAAAGCCTGAATTAAGTATTAAGCCTTTAAGCTCTTCTTGATCAGGGTGCATTCTTATAGACTCCGCTAAATATTGATAGCTATCACTATCGTTTGCAAGAATAGACCCTAGTTTAGGCAGTATATTAAAAGAGTACCAATCATAAATTTTTGAAAAAGTTTCATTTCTTGGTTTTGAAAACTCGAGCACCAATAACTTGCCATCATCTTTGAGACACCTTTGCATTTCTTTAAGCCCATTACTTTTGTTTGTAAAATTCCTTAAACCAAACCCAATAGTGATAATGTCAAAAGCATTATCTTCAAAAGGCAAAGCCTCTCCATTTAGCTGACAAAAGTGCGTATTCTTAGCAAAGCTCTCATTTATAGACCTATCTCTCCCCTCGCTAAGCATTTCCATATTTATATCTGTCATAAATACTTCGCATGCCGGATGATCTTGAGAGATTAATTTAGCAATATCACCAGTACCGCTGGCAATATCTAGGACTTTGCTATTTTCAGTAATCTCAGCAAGCTCAACCATTATTTTTTTCCAAAGCCTATGCATGCCCATTGACATTGCATCATTCATAACATCATAGCTTTCAGCAACTGAAGAAAACACACCTCTTACATGCTTTTGCTTATCTTCCTCATCTACTTCTTTAAAACCAAAATGTGTTTTATTGCTCACCTAATTCCTCATCTCTAAATTTAATAAAGTTATTGTATCTTGTCGGATATATTTTATGTATTTTTACTTCTTCAATGACCGCACATCCTTCATCATTCAGATGCTTGCAATTGCTGAACTTACAATTTTCTGATGCGGCATATATCTCTTCAAAACCCTTTATTATTTCTTCTCTATCCCAGCCATCTATTGGCAGATCTCTAACTCCGGGAGAATCAATTATTTTGGTATTCTTTTCAAGTTCATACATTGTTGAAATAGATGTTGTATGCACTCCCTGATTGTTGGAAAGCTCACTTGTTTTGATTAATTTTCCAGTAAGAGATGAGGTAAGGGTTGATTTGCCGGCACCAGAATTTCCAACAAACATTACACTTTTATCATTAATATAGCTTTTGAGATTATCTAAATTTTTATTATTTTTTGCTGAAACTTTTAAAATATCTACTTCTAAAGCTTCATATATTTTTATCTTATTAAGAAAGTCTTCGCTAAGATCTAGATCAATTTTATTAATAATAATAAATGGATTAATTTTTGATAAAAGCGAAGTAAGAAGCCACTTATCAATGAATTCTGTTGATGTTTTTGGTTCGCATGTAACTAAAATACCAATATCAGTAATATTTGCTGCAATGGTTTTATCTTTTTGTTTAGCTTTGCGAGAAAGGGCTGAGAGCCTTTTTTCTCTAGATATTATTATTGCCTTTTCTTCCTTGCTATCGTCAACTTTTTCAATTGTTACTTTATCGCCAACAACAACATTTTTTATAGCAAAACATGGTATGAGCTCACCCTTAACATTTACTAAACAGGTGTTTGTGTAAAACTCTACAACATATCCAGTTTGAACTTTTTTCATATAAAGCACAAAATACACCAAAGGAGTAAATATAAAAAGGCATGAAAGCACAACAATCACGAGATAACCTTGTATGGATAGACTTGGAAATGACAGGCCTAGATCCAGATAAAGAAAAAATCATTGAAATTGCAACATTAATTACTGATTCTCAACTGAACATTATTGCTGAAGGGCCTAATTTGATTATAAATCAACCAGAGTCCCTGCTAGACCAAATGGATGAATGGAACAAAAATCAACATGGCTCGTCTGGACTGATTGACGAAGTTAAGAAAAGCAATATAACAATGCAAATGGCAGAAATTGAAACCTTGGAGTTTATTTCTAAGTATGTTGGACATAAGCAGTCACCGATGTGTGGGAACACAGTTTCTCATGACAGAAGATTTCTTATAAGACATATGCCAAGACTAGAAGAGTATTTTAATTATAGGCATATCGATGTTTCATCATTTAAAGAGGTCGCGGTTAGATGGATGAATGGCGCTCAGGTATACGAAAAGAAAGGGTCTCATCGAGCAATGGGAGACATCAAAGAGTCTGTAGGAGAGCTGGCTTTTTATAAGGATTTATTTCTACCAGACCAGTAATTAGAATTACTTATTTGCAGGTTGTATGTTTAATGGAAAAGGGCTAACTTTATCTTTATTCTTTTTTATTTTAGCCTCACCACCCTCTTTAACTTCATCTATACGGAGTATTGCATTAATTGGTATATAGCTTCTCTCAACTTCAGAAAACTCATTTTTTAATTTTTCAGAAGAAGGGTCAACTACTAGCTGTTTATCTTTATTAAATATATACTCCTCAACCTCAATGAAACCGTACATATCGCTTTGATAGATTTGTTTAGCAAAAACTTCATAAATTTCGCCAAGCTGGATAAAAATTATCTTGTAAACACTTTTCATATTCATAATACTTAATTATATGGGAACGAAACTTTATATTAAAACCTTCGGATGTCAAATGAATGAATATGATTCCGACAAGACGGTTGATATATTAAAAGAGAAAAAGGATGTATCAGTTACGGACAATCCAGAAGACGCAGATATCATTTTATTAAACACATGCTCAATTAGAGAAAAGGCTGAAGAGAAAGTTTACTCTGACCTTGGAAGAATCAGGAAGCTTAAAGACAAGAATCCTAATTTGAAAATCGGTGTTGGTGGGTGTGTTGCCACTCAAGAGGGCGAGAATATAAAAAAAAGAGCCCCATATGTTGATTTGATATATGGACCACAAACACTTCACAAAGTACCAGATTTATTAGATATAAAAAAAGAAAGCGGTATAAAAGCAATAGATATAACATTTCCTATTGAAGAAAAGTTTGACTCATTGCCTGCACCCTCCTCATCTGGTCCCTCTAGCTTTGTATCAATAATGGAAGGATGCTCAAAGTACTGTTCCTTTTGTGTTGTTCCTTATACAAGAGGCGATGAGGTTAGTAGAAAGCCTGAGCAAATATTTGATGAGATAGCTAGACTTGCAGAACAGGGCGTATCAGAAATAACTTTTATTGGTCAGAATGTTAATTCATATCTTATGCCCTATAAGGGAAGAATGTTAAGGCTCTCTGACTTAATTGAAATAGCTAGCAATATAGTTGGAGTTGAAAGAATTAGATATACAACATCTCATCCTTTAGATATGACAGATGATCTAATAGAGGTGTATAGATCAGTTCCTCAGCTGGTTAGCCAACTCCACCTTCCAGTACAGTCTGGGTCAAACGAAATCCTTCAAAAAATGAAGAGAAATTATACAGTTGAGCATTTTGTAGATGTTGTTCATAGAATTAAAGAGATTAGACCTGAGTTAAGAGTCTCGTCAGATTTTATTGTAGGCTTCCCTGGCGAAACACATGCTGATTTCCTTAAAACTATGGAGTTAGTGAACTATATTAAATTTGATTCATCTTTTAGTTTTATATACTCACCAAGGCCTGGAACTCCTGCCACTAAATTAGAGGATCCAACCCCAATGGCAGAAAAGAAGGAGAGACTCTCAAGGCTTCAAGCAGCACTTAATACCTTTCACCAAGAACAAAGTAAAGACATGATAGGCGGTATTGAGAAATGCTTGGTAACTGGTGTTGCTAAGAAAAGCCCAGATCAGCTCCAAGCAAGAACGGAGTGCAACAGAGTTGTTAACTTTGATTTTAACGAGCTTGGCCATATTGGAAAAATTGTTGATATAAAAATTGAAAAAGCACTGGCTAATTCCTTGCTTGGATCATTGCATGTTATTTAGGTGTAAAATTATTAATTAATGCAAAATAATCAAAACTACCTCAAAAATATCTCTTTAGAGCCTTCTAATGCATCAAGAATAGCTGCTTTTGTTGGCGAGCTAAATGGCAATCTCAAGCTTGTTGAAAAAACATTTGAGGTTAAAATTTTTCATAAAGGAGATGAGCTTAAGATACAGGGTGAAACAAAAAACGTAAAACATGCATCAGATGCAATTCTTGATTTATATAATTTAACAAATAAGAGCATTGAGCTAAGTAAGGAGGCGGTGCATTTATGTATTCAGTCACACTTAAACTTAAGTATCGGACAAGAAACCTCAATAGATGCTTTTTCTAACGTTGAAATTAAAACACCAAGAAAAAATATCAAAGCAAGGGGAAAAAACCAGCAAGAGTACATAAAAAAAATATATTCAAAAGAGTTAGTATTTGGCGTGGGTCCCGCAGGCACAGGCAAAACTTACTTGGCTGTTGCCGCCGCAGTTGATGCTCTACTTAATGAACGAGTAAATAGATTGGTTTTAATAAGGCCGGCCGTTGAAGCTGGAGAAAAGCTAGGATTCTTGCCAGGTGACCTCTCTCAAAAAGTTGATCCATATTTAAGGCCTTTATATGATGCGCTATATGAAATGCTTGGCATGGAAAGAGTAAACAAACTGCTTGAAAAAGAGATAATAGAAGTTGCGCCATTGGCTTACTTAAGAGGAAGAACTCTTAATAATTGTTTCATCATAATGGATGAAAGTCAGAACACCACAAGAGATCAAATGAAGATGGTTCTCACCAGAATGGGGTATGGATCTAAGGCAGTTATCAATGGCGATCTTACACAAATTGATTTACCTAAAAACATAACTTCTGGATTAAGTCATGTTCTTAATGTAATGAGTGAAGTTAAAGAAATAGGGGTTACAGAGTTTAATTCTAGTGATGTAGTTAGGCATCCTCTAGTTAGAAAAATCATTGATGCCTATAAAAAATTTGAAGATAAGCATAATTCGTGAAGTCGTTATTAATTTTTGATGAAAGTGGGTTGTTGCAAGAAGATGTCGTTGCAAAGATGTCTCTCATCACTAAATCTATTTTCATTGATGAAGGTCAAGAAGACTCTATGGTAAATTTAAAAATTACAGACATAGATGAAATTACTCATTTAAATAATACCTATAGGGCTAAAAACAAATCAACCAATGTCTTATCTTTTGTAAATGATGATGTTTCAAAAGAAATTACTAATAATTTAGGTGATATTGCTATTTGTTATGAGTATGTTGATAAAGAAGCAAAAGATGAGGGCAAAAATTTAGATGATCACTTAATACATATGCTTGTTCATGGTTTATATCATATACTAGGATATGATCATGAGAATAATGAAAGTGCATCAGTCATGGAAGCCAAAGAAATTAATAAACTCAAAGAGTTAAATATAAAAAATCCTTACCTATAGAATGAATCAAAAACTAGAAAAAGAAGAATCCCAGCCTCCGTCGGGAATTTTTACAAGAATAAAAAAATACTTTAGAAATCCCTTTTTTATAAAGACACAAACTGTAGCAGAAGTTACCGACTTCTTAAAAGATGCAGTTGACCAAAACATTATTGATAAAGAAGCTGAATCCATAGCCAATAAAGCTATAAGGCTTGGTTCTACAACTGTCAAAGAGATCATGGTTCCTAAGGTTGATATGATCACTATTGGATTAAAAGAGGATACAAAAATTATTATAGAAAGAATAATTAATTCTGGTCACTCTAGATACCCTGTTTTAGGAGAGGATAGGGATGAGGTAAGAGGAATACTTCTGGCTAAAGACATTTTGCCAAAAATAGTTGGCGGAAGCATGGATTTTTCTATAAGCGAGATGTTAAGAGAGCCCAATGTAGTACCTGAAACTAAAAAAGCAGATGCCTTGCTTGAGGAATTTAAGAAAGATCGCTCTCATCTTGCTGTTGTGATAGATGAATACGGTTCTATTTCAGGGTTAGTCACAATAGAGGATATTTTAGAAGAGCTTGTGGGGGAGATTGAGGATGAACATGATGTTGATGAAGAAGAAATAATTAAATTATCAAAGAACACATATTCTGCTGATGCCAAGGTTGAGCTTGAAGTTTTCATTGACTATTTTGATATCAATATAGACCCAATGAGTATCGATGCCGAAACTTTGGGCGGCTTTATTATTTCAACCCTTGGCGTGCTGCCAAAGTCTGGTGATGAGATATCTCTTGATGGGCTAAAAATTATAGTTTCTGATTCAGATGCACGTAAAATAAACAAGGTGACCATCAAAGTCGATTAATGAACTTAAAGGCTTATGTAACTCCATTCATATTTGGTCTCATTGGAATATTTTCTTTTGCGCCCTACTCTATTAAACCTCTAATATTCTTTTCTTATGCTTACCTAATAAGAGAACTTGTTTTTACAAATAATCAAAGATTTATAAAACTAATATTGTGGTCATTTGCCCACTGGGGCTTTGGAATGTCGTGGTTAATAGTAAGTGTTTACTATTACGGAGAAACAACTATATTAATATCTGCACTTATATATATAATTCTTGTTATATTGCTATCTGGAGTTTTTTCAGCACCATTGTATTTTTTATCATTGGCTCAAATTCAAGACCAATCTAAGCACAAAATTTTAAATATACTTGCAATAGTCAGTGTTTTTATTGTCAATGAGTGGACCATGAATTATTTATTATGGGGGGTCCCGTGGTTAATTTCCGGCCTAACCCTTATCGATACTTTTGCTCAGAAAGTTTATCCATTTTTAGGTGTAGCCGCAGCATCCTTCTTAGTTTATTTAATAGCCGCATTAATTGCAGCCTCATACAAAAGTAATAAAAAATTATTTTATGTTTATTCAGCAATTTCATGTATTTTTTTGGTCCCTTTTAACGAGCCAATTAAAAAGAACAGTACAAATGATTTATCATTTTCTATAATTCAACCGTCCACAGACCCATTTTTAAAATATGAAGACGGCTATGCTGAGAAGATTGAAGATAATATTTATAAGTTAATTGCAAAAACTCCAGAGGATACTGAATTAATAATACTTCCAGAAGCAGAACTGCCATACTCTTATCAGGATAATAGGTTTATTAATTTCCGATTAAATGTTCCTGAAAATATTATTATGGGTTCTTGGAGCTATGAGAAAGGGAAATTATTCAACTCAATGATAAATTTATCAAACAATCATATATACAATAAGGTGCACTTAGTTCCATTTGGAGAGTTTATTCCATTTAATGAGCAGTTAAGAGGCTTAATATCATTCTTTGATATGCCAATGTCGTATGTAAATAAGGGAAATAACACACAAAAGCCTTTTAAATTAGAAAAAAAGAGTGAAACTGCTATTAGCCCCCTTATATGTTTTGACATAGCATTTAGTGAAACTGTAAGGAAAAGCAACATTAGTTCTAAATTCATGGTTAACATCTCAAATGACACATGGTTTGGAAATTCTATTGGCCCATATCAGCACCTAGACATAGCAAGAGCAAGGGCAATTGAAAACAATAAGTGGTTAATAAGATCAGCAAATGATGGTATTTCAGCTATAATTGATAATAATGGAACAATTGTTGATAAATTATCTAAGGGTGAAAGGGAAGTGCTAAATGGAACATTGCAATTTATAGATGAGCCCTCATTTTATTCAAAATTTGGTCATGGGATCATTTTAGTTTTATCAAGCTTGATTTTAGGCATATGCGTTATAATTAACTTATGCAAAAAATACTTATCTTAACCCTTTTTTTTCTTGCAAACCTTAGCCTGTCTGATGAGCTTAGAATTGAGATCGATATTAGTAATCAAAGGCTATATGTAATCCAAAATAGCGCTCAAACACATAGCTTTGCTATCTCATCGTCG
>CBFHRY010000004.1:12855-18994 GCA_965658385.1 Gammaproteobacteria bacterium | reverse complement strand
GAGATCGATATTAGTAATCAAAGGCTATATGTAATCCAAAATAGCGCTCAAACACATAGCTTTGCTATCTCATCGTCGAAATATGGCGAAGGAAGCACAGCAAATTCCTTCAAAACACCATTGGGAAAACATTCTGTTAGAACAATGATTGGTGAAAACGCACTAAAAAATACTATTTTTATATCAAGAATTAATACCAAGAGGCAAGCTGACATTATTGAATCATTCAATGATTCTTCTGATGATTATGTCACTTCAAGAATTATATGGCTTACCGGGGAAGAGCCTGGTTTTAATAGCGGAGAGGGCATTGATTCATACAATAGATATATTTATATCCATGGCACTCATGAAGAGGGCCTGATAGGAACAAAAGCCTCACATGGTTGCATTAGAATGTTTAATGATGATGTAATAAAGCTATATAGTATGATAAAAAAAGGAACAAAAGTCGATATTTTTACCTAAATCATCCTTTAGAAGTTCTTATTACCTATTGATGGGCTCTTAAAACTAAGCTTTTCTTCTCTATCACTACCATCTGGAGCATTACCAAGCTTGCTATCTTCCTCTGATAGCTTTAAAAGCAATTTAGTTGGCGTAAATGATGCATCACCAGTAAGATCTTTATATTTATTCAATCTCTTAACTACTTCTTGAAGGCCAAGCGTATTTGCATAGTGCATAGGACCACCTCTCCAAATAGGGAAGCCATATCCATTAATATAAACAACATCCATATCTACAGCTCTCTGCGCTACGCCCTCTGAAAGAATTTGAGATCCTTCATTAACCAAAGACAATATACATCTATCAACAATTTCAACATCAGAAATCTCTCTTCTCTCAATTCCGTTATCAGATGAAACCTTTTTATATATTTCTTCATTCTCAGGGGCAGGAATTGGTGCTCTGGAGCCTTCATTATAATTATAAAATCCCTTGCCATTTTTTTGTCCAAATTTTCCTTGTTCACAAAGTTCATCACCAATTTTTGCTGCAAGAGGAGCATCTCGATCACTTAACTTTCTTGCTCTCCAACCTAAGTCCAGACCAACAAGGTCTAGCATTCTAAATGGTCCCATACTCATACCAAATGACTCTAAGGCTTGGTCAACTTGATGGGGTAGAGCTCCCTCAAGGAGAAGCATATTAGCTTGCGTTGTATAACCTGAAAGCATTCTATTACCAATAAAGCCTGGAGCATTCAAAGAAACCACAGATGCCTTCTTAAGCTTTTTTCCTAGAGCCATAATTGTTGCCAATGTTTCATGGCTTGAATCTTCTCCTCTTACAACCTCTAGCAATCTCATGATGTTTGCAGGGCTAAAAAAGTGAGTACCCACTACTTTATCAGACCTTGCTGTAGATGCAGCTAATGAATCTACATCAAGACCAGATGTGTTAGAAGCTAATATAGCTTCTTTATTGACTATTTCATCAAGATTTTTAAATATAGAAGTTTTCAATTCTAGATTCTCATATACTGCTTCAATAACTATATCCACATCTTGAATCTCTTTATAGTCTAGTCCTGATGTTATTAAGCTAAGGACAAAATCTTTTTGTTCTTCATTTATCCTTCCTCTTTTTACCATAAATTCGTAATTACTTTTTATGACGCCCATCCCCCTTTTAAGGTTGTCAGCATCTTGATCGATAATATGGACAGGGATTCCAGCATTGGCAAAACACATAGCAATGCCCCCACCCATTGTTCCCGAACCAATGACGGCTGCCTTCTTAATATTTTTTATTTCTGTATCTTTAGGAACATCTAAGATTTTGGATGCGGCTCTTTCACCAAAGAAAATATGGATCATTGCTTCTCTTTGAGGATGGAGCAGGCACTCTAAAAAATATTCACCTTCTTTTTTTAGCCCCTCATCAAAATCATCTAAATGAATAGATGCCTCAACACATTTGATAATTTGACCTGGAGCAAACTGTCCCTTTCTTGTTTTGGCTGCTAATGCTTTTGCCTCTACTAATATATTATCTGAGCCTCTTGCTTCAATGACTTTTTCGTTTAAATCTCTAACTTTTGGGTGAGATTCACCGCTTTCAGCTCTTTCTAGAGCAAATTTTATTGAATCTTCAACAACATTATCAGACAAACTATCAACAATACCCAAGGAATTGGCTTTTTTTGCTGATACATGAGATCCTGAAATAATCATTTTCAATGCTTCTGCAGGGCCAATAAGTCTAGGAAGTCTTTGTGTTCCCCCTGCACCCGGCAGCAGACCCAAATTAACCTCAGGAAGTCCCACAAAGGCATCATTGGAGGCTATTCTGTAGTTACAGCAAAGTGCGGTTTCTAAACCTCCGCCTAGCGCAAGACCATTGATAGCTGCTACCACAGGCTTAGATGAAAACTCAATTTTTTTGAAAACATCATTAAGGCTATGGCCTTCTCCAGCTCCACCAAACTCTGATATGTCAGCACCAGCTATAAATGCTCTGCCTTTACCTGTTATTACAACAGCCTTGACGTTAGGATCTTCCTCAGCTTTAACCATTCCCTCATAAGCACCATTTCTAACCCCTTCACTCAAAGGATTTACTGGAGGGTTATCAACTGTTAAAACAGCAACGTTATTAACAACTTCGTATAAGACATTTCCTTTCATTTTTTCCCCTAATATTGATTTTTGCATTATACATAAAAAAAATAAATTTTTATTTATAAAAACTATTGATAATTGATTATAAATATTTATAATAATGCTCTCAGCAATTCTCTCCCCCCTAAAGTAGGTTGCTGAATCCTCTGAAATTTTTGGAGGGCTCCTATGCCCTCCAAGATTTTTTAAACAGATTAAGATATAATATGAATAAGTTTAAAGACACATTTGAAGTTTTATTTTTAGTAACGCTATTTGTTTCATCAGTTTTAGCTATTACGCCAACTGTCTAACCACTTAACTTATTTATAATATTTATATGAAAAAAATCTATCTACTGCTTTTTTTATCATTTCCTTCTTTGGCATGCTCAGAATTGCTAAATACTGATATTAGAAAACTAGACTCTTCTGAAAGCTTGAATCTATGCGAATATGAAAATGATGTAATACTTGTTGTCAATGTGGCCAGCAGGTGTGGTTTTACTTACCAATACGAAGGACTTCAAGCCTTATATGATAATTATAAAGATAGGGGTTTTACTGTTTTAGGCATTCCATCAAGAGATTTTCTCTTTCAAGAATATAAAGATGAAAAAGATACTGCAGAGTTCTGTTCAACCGAATACGGAGTTGAGTTTCCAATGTTTGCAACAACAAAGGTAACAGGTAAAAAGGCGCATCCATTTTATAAAAAACTATCTTCTCAAAGCGGCGTATCTCCAACATGGAACTTTAATAAATATTTAATTTCTAGAGAGGGCATTGTTACAGATACTTTTGATAAAAAGATCGAACCAAATTCATTAGAACTCTTATCTAGAATAGAATCTTTGCTTTAATTTCCTAGGCAACAAATACAGTCTTTGGCTTGTTTATTGCAAATATTCCGTTATCCACAACACCTGCAATTGAATTTAAGCTCTTCTCCATTTTAAGGCTATCAGATAAATCAAGCCCCTTAACATCAATTATTTGATTTCCCTGGTCTGTAATGAAGGATTGCCTATATATTGGAGTCCCTCCCATAGATACTATTTTTCTAGATACCAAACTTCTGCTTTCAGGTATGACTTCAATAGGCAAAGGAAATTCACCAAGCTGCTTAACAAGTTTTGACTCATCCACGATACAAATAAAATGATCGGATGCCGATGCAACAATTTTTTCTCTGGTATGGGCTCCACCACCACCTTTTATTAATGATTTGTCATCGGCAACCTCGTCAGCACCATCAATATAAAAAGCAATTTCTCTTATATTGTTAAGGTCATAAACAATTATGCCTGCTTCCTTAAGAAGTGCTGTAGATCTTTCTGAGCTAGAGACAGCGCCCTTGAATAAATGTTTATATGCTTTTAATTCTTCTATAAAAAAATTGACGGTTGTACCCGTTCCTATACCAAGAATCATTTCAGAAGATAATTTTCTATGTAAAAATTCAATTGCTTGTTTAGCAACATTTATCTTTGAGCCGCTCATGCAGTTATAATACAAGAAAAATACATATTAAAAATAACGTTGAGAATAAAAATTAAAAAAACCGGAAGCTATAACAGCTCTAAAAAATATATAGATCTTATTGAGAGGGCATCTGTCTATGATATTGCTATTAACTCACCAATAACTTTTGCTCCAAATATATCTCAAAAAGAAAAAAATAAGATTTTTTTAAAAAGGGAAGACTTACAACCAGTTTTTTCATTCAAGAATCGCGGGGCCTATAATAAAATTGTAAATTTAACGCCAAAACAAAAAGATGCCGGAGTTATTGCTGCATCAGCTGGGAATCATGCCCAAGGTGTGGCTGTTTCATGTAAAAAGCTAAAAATTGATTGCTTGATTGTTATGCCAATAACAACGCCAGAAATAAAGGTCAAGGCTGTAAAACGACATGGGGCAAAGGTTCTTCTCCATGGAGACAACTATGATGCTGCCGTAAAAGAGGCTAAAAAGATTGCTAAAAGTAATAACTTTGCTTTTGTGCACCCGTTTGATGATAAATACACAATTGCAGGCCAGGGCACAATTGGTAAAGAAATCTTAGAATCTGATCAAGAGTACGATGTTGTTTTTGTTCCAGTTGGAGGAGGGGGCCTTCTTGCTGGTGTCTCTGCATGGATATCTCAGAAGGCAAAGAAAGTTAAAATTATTGGAGTTGAAGTTGAGGATTCTGCATGTCTTGCAGAAGCTGTTAAAGCTAATAAAAGAGTAAGGTTAAAAGAAGTGGGACTCTTTGCAGATGGCGTAGCAGTTGAACAAGTTGGAAAAAATAACTTTGAGGTAATCAAAGAATGCGTAGATGAAGTTATTACCGTGAGCGTTGATGAGGTATGTGCTGCAGTAAAAGACATATTTGAAGATACTAGAGTCTTGTCTGAACCTGCCGGAGCCCTAGCATTAGCTGGACTAAAAACATATTCAAAAAAAGTTAAAGGTAAGAAATTGCTTGCAATTAGTAGCGGAGCAAATGTTAATTTTCAACGTTTGAGTTTTATTGTTGAAAGATCTGAGCTTGGTGAAAATAGAGAAAAAATATTAAGCATTCAGATTCCAGAAAAGCCCGGGAGTTTCATTAAACTTTCAAGAATATTTGGGGATTCACAAATCACAGAGTTTAACTATAGAAAATCAGATTTAGATAAAGCTTATGTTTTAGTAGGGATTAGAACAAAATCAGATAAATCTTTTCAAACTGTCAAGAATAAACTCAAAAAGTCAGGATTCACCTCGAGGGATGTAACCAAGAATGAAATCTCTAATGATCACTTAAGACATATGGTTGGAGGAAGACTTAAGGGTGAAGGGTTGAATAACGAAAGAATTTTTAGAGGAGAATTTCCTGAAAAACCTGGAGCGCTTCTTACTTTTCTTGAAAGATTTGGAGATAAATGGAACATTTCATTATTTCATTATAGAAATCTAGGATCTGCGTTTGGAAAAATATTGATTGGTATAGAGGACATAAATGCCAATAAGTCTAAACTTGAACAACACCTTAAAAATACAGGCACAATTTTTTGCGAAGAAACGAATAATAGAGCTTATAGAGATTTCCTTAAGTAACTAATATTTTAATCTAAACTTTAAAGAAAAAATTTCATTAGATGGGTCATGCCATGGCTCTTTAAAAGTATCTAGTTTTGACATATCACCATTTTCCTCATAAATATCACCGCCTCTAGAATAGACTAAATATAGGTATGATAGAGGTGCAAATTCATACTTATACCTTATTTGAAAAGAAGCAACTCCTTTTTTAAATGGATTAAGCTGGGTATCTGAATTAAATAAATACCCCTGGCCATCAGAAATAAGACTAATTGGATCTGTTGCATCCAATGCCACAAATTGGCTTTTTAATCTAATTTCATGCTTATTCCCTTTAAACCAATTCATGTCAAATGATAGGGTGTCTTGTTCTAATTTATATGAGCCAAAATTATTATTATCTATCCAATTAAGCCACTCACTTTCTTTTCTTATTCTATACTGCGCACTAAACTTAAGATT
>CBFHRY010000004.1:6404-12757 GCA_965658385.1 Gammaproteobacteria bacterium | reverse complement strand
TATCAGCTGGGAAATAGGAGCCTGCTATCTTATAAAATTCTCTTTTATATCCCTCAGAGTTCCAAGAATCGTATTTTTCACCATCCTCAAAACTAATTCTCCAGTCATAAGTCCACGATTGGTAATTTTTTGCCTCAAAATCTATAGTCACATTTGATTTCTGTTTAATTTTTACAAACGGAAAAGCTGAATTTTTTCTTGTAATAGTTGTATTTTTCCCAGAAGTTCTATGCCCGAATTCAATTTTAAGTTTGGATGTATCGTTGAAAATAATTTCATTTTTTTGATCTAACCTTAGTGGATTGGAGTTTCCGCTAGTGTCGGCATCATAATTAAGATCCGCGCTACTATCAATCTGGTCAATTAGGGATTCTTTGGCAAAATCTATTTTTTTTATTCCTCCACCTATACCTAGATGGAACCAGTCAGATCTTTTAAGGTAGCCAAAATCATTTAGTTGAAAGTCATCTTCAAAATATAAAATACTACCACTTAAGTATGAAAGATTAGATGGCTGATATGAGAATTGTGATCTATAGCCCATATGTGACTTATTTTCTTTATCTGAAAAAAGAATGTCCGTGAAGTATCTTAATTTCTCAGATTTAACGTTTACATAATCAATAACATTTACTGTTGAATTTGTGCTATTAAATTTATCTTGAACATGGGTGATCATATGACCAATAGTTCTTTGGCCTATTTTTGTTCTTGATCTAAACGCATAATAATTTCTACCTATTGAAAATCTTTCATCTGCCTCTTCTGCTGCAAAGAAACCAAATTCTGCATTCTTAGTTTTCTGTGTGTATCTAACGGCAAAATCAATATCCGAATAATTCTTTTTTGAATCTTCACAAGCACTTGGATTGTCTGAATTATCACAATCATATGCAGGAGCTGCTCCTATTCGCCTTGTATTGATTACAGAATATCTATCATAGTGCTTAACGTTAAAAAGCGATTGATTTTCATTAAAGAAAGCTCTTTTTTCTGAATAAAAAGTTTCTTGCGCAGAAAAATTAATAACAACATCATCGCTTTCGGCCTGACCGAAATCAGGGTTAACAGTTAAGTTAACTTGACTCCCTTTCCCTGAATTATAAAAAAGCTCTGCACCAAATTTATTTTCTTTAGAATCAGTTATTGAATTATGATTTGATGATAGATAAGGAAAAAAATCAAGCTTAGATTTTGTAAAGTTATCTAGTTCAAGTGAATCAAGTTTCTGAAAGAACTCTGGTCTGCTTGCCATGGTTCCAGAGCTGCTCACCCAGGTTTGTTCACTAGCATTATAGCGAAGGGCTGAATAATTTATTTTTCGCTTCAAACCATCAGGCTGACTCATTAAAACAACATTCCATGGTAGATGGAATTCAGAAACCCAGTAGCCATCGTATTTTTGTGATTTGGCTATCCAATTCCCATCCCAGTCTGTTGTGAAACCTCCCGATTGAAGTTTTATGGCATCAAATAATGAATCTCCTAAAGTTACAGCTAAGATGTAAGCCTTATTACCATCACCATCAAAGTCTATATTAATAGAATTTTTATCACTAAGTGAGTTTATTTCATCTCGAAGGCCTTTGTTAGAAAGCATTGATGAATTACTTTGCTCATTAATAAAGCCTATATAGATCCCATCCTCGTTTGAAAATATATATACAGATGTTTTGTTTTTGGATTCTTCTAAATTATAGGGGCGTGTTTGATAAAACTTGTCTGTAATAAATGCATTTTCCCACTGGGGCTCATCAAGATTTCCATCAATAACCACTCTCTCAGTAGCCCCACCGATTAAAGAAAGAAAAGAAAGAAAGTATAGAGCTCTATGCATAATATGTGCGGCTATTGTATATATTAGTTATATACATGTATACGACTCTCAGTGATAACTTTGTCGTATCTAAGATCATGAGGCTCAGCAAAACTACTATCTAATAATTGATATTCATAACCCAAGCCAATTATCAACGGTCTTTTTTTATGATGATTGATATTAGAAAGAGCTTTGTCAAAGTAACCGCCACCATAACCCAGCCTAAAACCATTCAAATCGACACCAACAAAAGGTATGAACATTACATCAAATTTAACTGGATCAAGGTAAACTTCGCTATCAGATTCAAGAATGCCGTAATTATTCTTTGTTAGATTTTGGCCTTCAACAAACCTATTAAATACCATTTTTTTATTTGATAACAATTTAGGCACATAAATTTTATTGGAGAATTTTTTTAGTTCTTCAAAGACAAGACTAACCTCTATTTCTTGCCTAAACGGGAAATACATTAAGATGTTTTTCATCAAAGGGAGCTCAAGGTTATCTATCACTCTCTTTTGAATTTTTTTGTTATTCTCTTGGACAGTCCTATTAGAAAGAGCAAGCCCCTGCTCAACAAGTGATTTTCGTATTTGAATTTTCAACATAAATTGTGCCGAGGCTAACAAACCAGATCACCGCCATGCATCTTACCTGAACCGAAAGGTCAGGTGGTGAATATCATTCTAAATCAGGCTTCCCTACTAGGTATTGCACAACAATAGAAGAGGAATATCACCTATTTAAAAGTATCGGTTCAAATTTATTGATACATTAGCATGTGAACCAGAATGTGAGTCAATTATAAATTAGTTGATAAGATTGTTGAAGGGGAATTCTATAATACAGATTCTATCTTTCTGATTAAATTATCAATTTCTCCTGCGCTAGCTTTGTTATTTTGTCCAGACGACCCTTCTCCATTAATA
This sequence comes from Gammaproteobacteria bacterium, assembly GCA_965658385.1. Lineage (GTDB taxonomy): Bacteria > Pseudomonadota > Gammaproteobacteria > Magnimaribacterales > D2472 > CAJQGY01. The sequence continues at coordinate 10,006 of CBFHRY010000004.1, read as the reverse complement.
GCCTTATTTGCAAGACTTAATCCGGCAATAACTAGAGCATTTTGTTTATCAGAAATCTTGTCTAATTCTTCGTTTAGCAAAGCAGCAGACTTAAGTAATTGTTCTTTCTCATCAGAAGGGCAAGAAAGGGTAAGGTCTCTTCCAAAAATTCTAAGCTGGACAGTTTCTATATTAGCCACCTGTTTTCACCTTTTCAATGTGGTCATTGAGTGAACGTATTTCCTTGGTTTGGAGCAATTTAGTTTTTTTCCACTCTCTTTCTTTGTGAATATAGGAATCTATAATACCTTTCTGCTCTTCAAATCTAGCAATTAGCTCATCAAGCTTTTTTTCTAGGAGTAAAAGTGAATCATAATTATTTTCCATAATTTAGTTTAATTCTTATGGAATAAATAGGGAAGTTTGTTTTATAAAAGAGTAAAATAAATCATGGAAAAAAATATTTTTAAAGATAGGCGAGAGCGTTTAACAAATGTTATTCCCAATAACTCAGCTCTCATATTAAAAGGTGCTGAAAGTAAGTATAGGAATTCAGATACTGCTTATGCCTTTAGACAGGACAGCAGTTTTTATTATTTTTCAGGTTTTTCTGAGCCCTCATCTGTAATGGTGCTGGTAAATGATAATAATAATATCTATTCAATAATTTTTGTTCCCATGAAGGATAAGGTTAAAGAAATATGGGATGGTTATAGAGCAGGACCTGAAGGCGCTGTAAAAGATTATCTTTTTGATCAAGCGTTCAATAATTCAGACCTAGACAAAGAAGTGCCTGAGATACTAAAAGGCAAGCAGAAGCTCTTTTACTCTTTTGGAAAAGATCAGGATTTTGATAAAAAAGTTATTGAATGGACCAATATTGCAAATTCAGCAGAAAGGCACAGTAAAACTATCGATATGGTAGATTCTACTTCACTAGTTGGAAATATTAGACTTATCAAAGATGATGCAGAGATTGATGTATTAAAAAAATCATGTGAAATATCTGCTGATGCGCATGTTGAAATCATGAAAACAATTAAGCCTGGCCAAACAGAGCAAGACGTTGAGACACAATACTTGTATGAGTTTGCCAAAAGAGGCAGCAGGTTTCCAGCCTATACCCCAATTGTAGCTGGCGGAGAAAATGCATGCGTACTTCATTATGTTGAAAATAATCAACCACTTCATGATGGAGAACTAATCCTTGTTGATGCCGGCGGTGAATATGAGATGTATGCATCTGATATCACAAGAACATTTCCTGTTAATGGAAAATTTTCTACGGAACAGCGCGAAATTTATAATATCGTCTATAAGGCTAATCAAGAAGCAATACAAGCAGTCCGTTCAGGCAACAATATTATGGAACCGCAGATAATATCAGAAAAGGTAATAACACGCGGATTAGTTGATTTAGGTATTCTTAAAGGTGATCCAGATGAGCTTTACGAAGCGGGTGCACATAAAGATTTTTATATGCACAAGGTTGGGCACTGGCTTGGACTAGACGTTCATGATGCTGGAGATTACATGGAAGGTGATGAATTTATGTCATATAAGCCAGGTATGGTAACCACAATTGAGCCAGGAATTTATATAAGCAGTTCAGCAGACGTGGATGATAAATGGAAAGGAATTGGTATAAGAATAGAGGATGATATTCTTGTTACAAATGATGGCAATATTAATTTAACTGAAAAAGTTCCATCTGACCCTGATGAAATAGAAGCATTGATGTCTTAAATAATGGATGCTCCTATAACTATATCGGGAGGGGGGCTAATAGGAAATTATATTTCTAGGAGACTCAAACGCTCAGGGATAAGAACAACAATTATTGAAAAAGGTAACAAACTCCAACCCTCAGCAAGCTCTGTTAGAACAATAACTCTTAACCCAAGATCAGTTGAGCTCTTAAGGCTTGAGGGTATTCAAACACAATCTGCAAGTGTAAAAAAAATTCATGCATCAGATGGAAGTAGCTCTGGAAAAATAACATTTTCATCAGATGAGATCGGTTATATGGAGCTGTCTTCTGTTGTGATGTTTGATGAATTAAATATAGCGCTACAAAAAGATAATATTGATGATACTTTATTTAACAGAGAAATTAGATCGATTGAATTAAATAAGAATTCAAAGAAAACCGATATAGTACTATCAGATTCAAGAAAGCTTTCATCAGAAATTCTAATTGCTTGCGATGGAAGAAATTCGAATGTAGCAAATTTATATAATTTTCATAACGTATCTAAAGATTACAAACAAACTGCTGTGACCTTCTTGGTTGAGTCAGATCATGATAGCAGCGAGGCACATCAATTTTTTTCCGAGATTGGTATCTTTGCATATATGCCATCTCCAATTGAAAGCACCCAAACTGTTGTTTGGTCTATAGATAATTCATTGTTAAAAAATATAAGCATCCAAGACTTTGTGAATGAAAATTTATCGTACTTTGAAAAAAAATTAGGACATAAAATGCGAATATCTAGCGAGCTTTTGAGTTTTAATTTATCAAATCATTACTTTAAAGAATATATTAAAGATTCTGTTGTGTTATTAGCAGACGCAGCACACTCAATTCACCCATTAGCAGGACAGGGTGTCAACCTTGGTTTTGCTGACGCTGATATATTTTGTCAAAAAGTTGAGAATGCACATAGGCTTGGTTTTAGACTTAATGAGCCAACCTTTTTAAGCAAATACTCTGTCGAGAGAAAGGCCTTAAATCTTTTTATGCTTAGGTCAATGGATGTGCTTTTGGAAAGCTTTAGAGTTCGAAATATTTATTTTAATTTTTTAAGAGGCTTGGGCCTAAAAAGCTTAAATAAATCAAAATTGATCAAAGCCTTTTTTATAAAAAAAGCCTCAGGTTAGAAAGTTATTTAAAGTATAAAGGTTTATACTTTTTCGCCTCTAGCTCTTATCTCTTTAAGAACCTGACTAATGCCTTTTTTATCGATAATCCTCATACCTTTTGCAGATACTTTAAGATTAACAAACCTATTCTCAGACTCTACCCAGAACTTGTGGGTATGAAGGTTTGGAAAAAACTTTCTCTTAGTCCTATTTTTAGCATGAGAAACGTTATTCCCAGACTGAGGTATCTTTCCTGTTACTTGACATATTTTACTCATAGAAACGCGATTTTATAGATAAGTTGTTCACTTAGCAATACCATAGACATATTAATATTATGAAAGAAATGTTTTTATTAAGACATGCTAATTCTCCATGGGCAAACATGTCGCACTCAGATTACGAGAGACCTATAGATGATAAGGGCTACAAAGAACTAAGACAGCTATCTCATTGGATTTCAGAACAAAAGTATTCTGTAGAGAAAATATTTTGTAGTCCATCAAAAAGAACATCTGAGACTACAGATTTAATTTCAAGTGAATTCAATTTTAATATTGATAAGGTTAGGTATCCAAATTTTCTTTATTCAGGATCAGTGGATAATTTAATTAATTTCATTTCAGAATTAGACGAATCAATAAACTCAATATTGATAGTTGGACATAACCCGATGATGCGTCAGGCTATACAGATATTGACTAGAAAGAACATTGAAAGCTTTGAACCTGCTACTTTGTCCTTAATAAGTACAACCT
>CBFHRY010000004.1:3527-6394 GCA_965658385.1 Gammaproteobacteria bacterium | reverse complement strand
AACCTCATGGACATCTATAAGAGAATCTAAGTTAAAATTCATAGTTAGCCCAAAAGATATTGAAAAATGAAAGAGATAGACATAAAAATTTTAAACCCATTAATAGAAGATAAAATTTCTCTTCCTGAGTATGGAACAGAAGGCTCAGGAGGAATGGATTTAAGAGCCTGCCTAGATAATAAAATTGAATTAGCGCCATCTGAGACTATTATGATACCCATGGGATTTGCAATGCATTTAGCAGACAAGAGCTTAGCAGCACTTGTTATTCCAAGGTCAGGGCTGGGGTCCAAGCACGGCATAGTGCTAGGTAACCTAGTTGGCTTAATTGATTCTGACTACCAAGGTGAGCTAATGGTGCCTGCATGGAATAGATCAGAAAAGAGTTTTACTATAAATCCTGGGGACAGGATTGCACAAATGATTATTGTTCCAGTGGTGCAAGCAAAGTTTAATATCGTAGCTGATTTTGAGGAATCAGTTAGAGGTGAGAAAGGTTTCGGGAGTTCAGGTATAAATTGATTAACTTACTTCTTCTTACCAAATCTTTCTTCAAATTTTTGAACCCTTCCGCCAGTATCAATAATTTTTTGAGTACCAGTATAAAAGGGATGAGAAGCAGAAGATATATCGAGTGGAAAGTAGGGGTAAGTATTACCATCTTCCCATTCTTTTGTTTGAGTAGTTTGAAGAGTTGATCGAATTAACCAGTGTTTATCAGCACTAGAGTCATGAAACAAAACTTCACGGTATTCAGGATGTATATCTTTTTTCATAATAAAATCAAATTTGGATGAGAACTATAACAAAAAAACCTCTGTTTACAATGAAAAAATGAATTTTTTTTACTATCAAATAGCTATACCTTTACCGATTAAGGGAACTTTCACCTATAAAAGTAAAGTTTTTCTTAAAAATGGATCTAGGGCTCAGGTTTCTTTTAGAAATAAAAAAGTAATGGGCATAGTTATAAAACAAATAAAAAAAATACCAGAATATAAAGTAAAAGAAGTTGTTGAAACTTATCAAGAAAATCTAGTTTTTGAAAGCAATGAATTTGAATGTCTTGTCTGGGCTTCAAAATATTATCATCATCCTATAGGAGATGTTTTCAGTACATTTATGCCAAAGCTTCTCAAAGACAATAAAAAAAATTTAGAAACACCATCAAGTTCAGAAGAGAACAAACATACCTATGAAACTAATTTAGAAAACAAACCTCTCAAACTTACAAAACAGCAACACAACGCTATCAATAATCTTAAGACTGCCGAATTTAACATCAACTTAATTAATGGAGTTACCGGCTCAGGTAAGACAGAAATTTATTTAGATTTAACTGAAAAAAAAATTAAACAGGGAAAGTCTATTCTTATTTTAGTCCCTGAAATTAACTTAACACCGCAGTTATATAAAATATTTTCTAATAGATTTGAAGGCAGTGTGGGTTTATATCATTCCAAACAAACCCCACTTCAAAGATTTAATGTATGGAAGGGAGCAAAGAGCGGTGAGATAAGGATTGTCATCGGAACTCGCTCGGCGATTATGAATCCACTAAAGAATCTTGGTTTGATAATTATTGATGAAGAACATGATCAATCATTTAAGCAAACTGAAGGTTTCAAGTTTTCTGCGAGGGAGCTAGGAATTAAGCGTGCTCAGAAGATTAATATACCAATAATTTTTGGGTCAGCCACTCCTTCTTTATCTCTTCTAAAGCTGGTTAGTCAGAACAAGGCCAATGAGGTTAAATTAACTAAGCGAGTTGATGGCCAAGACCCACCAAAGTTAGTTATTATGGATATTAATAATCAGGAGCTTAATTCAGGGATCTCAAACGAATCCTTTAATGCCATAGAGACCACTCTTAGCAAAGGCAAGCAAGTACTAGTTTTTATTAATAGAAGAGGCTTTGCTCCTCTTTTAGAGTGTTTAGCTTGTGGTTGGAATGCTGAATGTAATTCATGCGAATCTAGTCTCGTATATCATAAAGTAAGAGACAGATTGGTATGTCATAGGTGTGAGTCAGCTTATGGAAAGCCCGTTTACTGTCCTAATTGTGGCTCAGATAAGCTTGAATTATTTGGTTTAGGGACTGAGCAGATTGAAGAGCATCTGGCTGAAAATTTTCCAGGCGTTGAAATAATTAGAATCGATCACGACTCTACAAGAAAAAAGGGTGCAATCGATAATATTTATGAGAAATTAGAAGACGGAGCCCCGTCTATTCTTGTTGGAACGCAAATGCTTACAAAAGGGCATGACTTTAATAATGTATCTCTAACCTTGGTTTTAAATGCAGATAATGGCCTCATCAGTCCAGAAATTAATGCATTAGAAAAAGTCTCTCAGTTATTAATACAGGTTTCTGGAAGGGCTGGAAGAAAAGATAAAGATGCCAAAGTTATTATTCAAACTAGATACCCAAACGACAAGACACTAAATCAATTAAAACAAGGATCATATTCTGCATTTTCTGAAAAAATGCTTTTAGAGCATGAAAATTTAAATTTACCTCCATATTCATGCGCCTCTATATTAAGGGCGACATCACCAACACAAAATAACAATCTAAATTTTTTGAATAAAGTTAAAAACTTATTAGTAAATAAAAAAAATATAACTTCCATTGGGCCACTTCCATCGTTTGTTGCAAAATCAAAAGGCTCTTATAAACACTCCTTGTATATTCAAACTAACTCAAGAGTTTATTTGAACAAAGTCTTAAATCATCTAGATCAAGAGATAGAAAAATTAAATGAAGCTAAAAAAGTAAAATGGAGTTTTGATATAGACCCAGTAGAGTATTCTTAGATTTTAATTTTAATAATTTGACCAGGATAAATTGGACTATTTTTCAATGA
>CBFHRY010000004.1:1173-3430 GCA_965658385.1 Gammaproteobacteria bacterium | reverse complement strand
GTTTAGATTTGTATTTTTCAGGATATTTAACTTGGGCCTTGTCTTCATCAAAATCATCTTCATCAATCTCGCCAATCTTAGATTTAAGCTGCTTCTTAGAAAGATTTTCAGCCGTTATGCTTGAATACTCCTTGGACCATATAAATACAGAAGCGCCTTTAACAGATGACAATCTAAAGCCATCAGCATGAATAGATATTGATATATCAGCAGCCTCTCTTCTTGCTCTAAGGTATCTTTCGTTAAGATCTACAAAACTATCATCATCCCTTATCATCACCGGTTTATAACCTTTCACATCCCTAAGGGTTCTCTCAAGCTCTTTGGCTATAAGAAGATTTATATCTTTTTCTAGAACATTATTTGTTCCCACTGCTCCAGGGTCTCTTCCTCCATGACCTGCATCAATTGAAACTATAATATCTCTTATATTTTTAGAGATATTTTTACTTCTTTTAATTGCAAGACCCAATACAACTCCATTCTCAGACTTTATTTGTGTTGGCTTAGTCCAACTTACATACTCATATAGGTCGATAATAATTTTACTAATTGATCCCTCTTGAGACGATCTAATTTTCTTTATTGGAAAATTAAAATCCATAGGCTCTGTTGATGCCAACTTTGAATCTTCAATTTCTATAACAATTCTTGATGGCTCTGTTAGCGAGTATGATCGAACATATGAAACTTTTTCTAGAAGGAAAGATATTTCAACAGATCTATCTTTTTTTTCCTTTACATCAAGAAATTCTATTTCATTTGCATTAATGGTCTGGAAAGCTAGCAGAGACATAATTAAAAGTTTTTTATACATCTTCAAATAGATCATTTGTATTCTAATTTGAGAAAATTTTAACAGAAACTTCTCTCATTTCTTTTGAATGCTCAAGATAAATTTCTACATCAGGCTTTCTTTCGGAGAAAAGTTTTTCTGGCCACTCTATGAGAATAATTTTTTGTTTTTTTATATCTCTATCTAAGTCAAAGAGATCTATATCCTCTGCATCGCCTGATCTATATAAATCAATATGGAGAAATAGCAGCTCATCAAGCTCATACTCTTCGCAGAGGGTATAGGTGGGGCTTTTAACCATTCCATTCCATCCACAGCTGTTAATGATAGATCTTGATAAGAACGTTTTTCCTGCACCCAAATCACCAATTAAATGAACCTCAAGATCTTTCGAGCTATTCAAAACAAAATCACGCGCAAACTTTTCTCCAAAATCATGTGTTGCAGATTCATCAGCAAGTAAAACTTTCTTCATGTATTGATTCTTAGCCTAATATATTCAATAAGTTCAGATGATTTTAAACCAATTTGCCCAACCTTATTTAAAAAATCTTCTCCAGCAATGCCATGCGAGGATACTGCAATTTTACATGCTAATTCTGCATCAGTTTGATTTGATATTAGTCCTGCCAATATCCCGGCAAGAACATCTCCACTGCCAGGGATGGCTAGTTCCGGACCACCCTCATCACAGATATAGACTGCTTCACCAGCAATAATAGTTTTATTACCCTTTAAAATTGTATAAGCATTGTATTTGTCTCTTATTTTTATTGCAGAGTTAATTCTATCTCTTTGAATTTCTTCACAACTAAGATTGAGCAATGCAGCAGCCTCACCAGGATGAGGGGTAAGGATTGTTTTTGAAGGCATATTTCTCTTCAATAAATAGTTTTTATCCAAAATTCTTAAAGCACCTCCATCAACAATCAAATTGCCATCATGGTTTTCACAAAATTTTAATGTTATATCTAGAGCCTCCTTAGACCAGGACGAATGACCAAACCCAACTCCGCACAAAATTGTATCTTTTTGATCTAAACATCTAGATAAGTCTTTGGGAGTTGAAACATCCTGAGTCATTACTTCAGGTGCCCTCAACAAAGAGGGTTTAATTGTTTCTTTTTGTGAAGCTAGAGTAACTAAACCACCTCCAGACATTAGCGCAGCTTCGGAGGCAAGAATTCCTGCTCCCCCCATTCCAATATCTCCACCAATGATCAGTATTCTCCCATAATCTCCTTTATGTGAATTAGGCTCCCTCTTTTTTAATTGCCCAATTACATCAGAAAATCTAAAGCTTGAGCCTATCATTTTTGAGAGTTGATATGAAAAAATGCAATCCTGTCTGCATGAAAAGAGCCAATATAGATAATCCCATTATTTGGCAAAGCAACAGTTGGTAAGCCAAAAGCTGCCTCTCTAAATTCATATTTATCCTCTATTTCTAGATTAGTTTTA
>CBFHRY010000004.1:0-1163 GCA_965658385.1 Gammaproteobacteria bacterium | reverse complement strand
GGAAGAGAACATGCAATCGCATCAATGCAAGTAGGGGAATCTCCAGCCTGATGATTTAATTCAGTAGCCCAAATATAATTACCATCTAGAACTAAATTGTCAGGACCTTCAATGAAAATAGATTTTTCTAATTTTTGTTCATTTATATTATAAATTTTTACTTGATCGCCAGAGTTATAGGCTATGTATATCAAATTTGACTCTTCATCTAAAACTATTCCGTTTGGCTGACTCCCATGAGAGCCCGGAACAATATTAAATTTATCTCCATCCCAAAATTTAACATGACCAGTTGTTTTTTTAAGCAATGAATCAACTAACCATTCATTCCAAGTAATGCCTTTATCAAACATATAGGTAGCATAAAAATCAGCATTTTTTAAAAATGTTATATCATTCAGATAAATATTTTGATCAGCATTAATACAGCCTCTCCATCTAAGGTCCCATGCGTTATTCGACTCGAATAGTTCAAACATCTCAACAGTCTCTTTAGGCTTATGATTGATAACGCCAATTTGATAGAGGCCATCCTCTCTTTCAAGTATGTCTATGCCATGAGTATTAAATTCATCTAAAGGATCTCTTGTGCAAGTATTATGCCCCCAGTCATTTTGCCCAAATGAAAGGCTGGGCTCTATTATTTTTTGATCATCTAATCTCATGAGCTTTATAAATGAAGATTCATTTTTGCCAAACGGTTCAATCCCACCGAGCTCACTAATAACAAGCCACTTTCCATCTGGTGTCATCACGATATCTTCAGGATTATCAAATCCACAAATAATATCTATAACTTCATCAGACATGCATTTTTCAATATTTTTTTCAGGCCCAAGATAATCTCTTGTAATAATCAAAAAAGCCAAAGAAATAAACGCAAGAGAAACGATAGGAGCCCATTTATAGTAATTTCTTAATAGAATCAAAGTAAAATATTATTACAATTCCTCTTATCACAAGAAGAATGCCTATTATAAAAGTAACTAAGGTCCACAATGTCTCTTGCCAGTATGGATGACTTGTTGAAAAAAATATAAGAACTAAACCAATAATAGCGGTTATAAGACCAAGCAGAGTAACATTGCTTGCCTTTAAAAATTTATTAGCAAGAGGCATTACAAGTGGCTTTATTAAAATTAGTACAGATAAAAATAGAAAAG
>CBFHRY010000003.1:1742-55592 GCA_965658385.1 Gammaproteobacteria bacterium | reverse complement strand
TGAGCAGGAGACATCATTTCCTCATCATCGTTAGTTGAGGATGGGCTATCAAAAGCAGCATCTGTTGAAGAAAGCCTGTTTTCCATGTGAAGCACATCTTTTACTTCAACATTTAAGTCATTTGCAATTTTTTCTGCTTCATCTTTAGTTAGCCACTCTAGTGACTTTTTTTTGCTTCTTAGATTAAAAAATAACTTTCTTTGCGCCTTGGTTGTTGCAATCTTGACCAGTCTCCAATTTCTTAATATGTATTCATGGATTTCAGCTTTAATCCAATGCACTGCAAAAGATACCACTTTAACGCCCTTGTTTGGATCAAACTTATCAACCGCCTTCATAAGACCAACGTTACCTTCCTGAATGATATCTGCTAGAGGCAGGCCGTAACCTTGATATGATCTAGCAATATGCACAACAAATCTAAGGTGATGGAGCACTAGCTGTCTTGCAGCATCAAGGTCATCTTCATCATAAAGCTTGTATGCAAGATCTTGTTCTTGCTCTTTAGTCAAAATAGGAATTGAATGCACAGTGGCAAGATAAGATTCTATATCCTTACCTGGCGTTGTTAGATTAATTGTCTGTAAACTAGTTCCCATATATTTAAAACTTATATTATATTATATCGATAATTTATATCGAACTGAATATTATAGCAATTTTTTATTAAATTCACCTAATATTGGCATAATTTTTTGTTTGACCAGTTCATTTCTAAAACAAAAGAAGAATGGATTTAAGATTGAATCAGGTTTTCCATACTCTAAAGAGGTGAAGTTGCATGCTTTTAATATTTCCCCACCCCTGCTTCTTAGAAAAGCATCAGCTGCGGCTATATCCCATTCAGAGGTGGGGCCAAACCTTGGATAAAAATCAGCCTGGTCATCAGCAAGAGAGCATATTTTAAGAGAGCTACCACGCTCAACAAGTTCGAAATTGAAGTTTTTATCCCTTAAATGATCAAGAAATAATTCATCAGTTTCTGTTTTATGACTTTTACTCATAACCACTCTAATAGGAGCATCTTCATCAAAACTATTAATTGATTGAGTGTCAAATATTGAGCCGTGCCAAAGCTTATTCAGCGCTGGTGCCCCAACAATTCCAAAGATTGGTGTTTTGTTTTCAATTAAAGCAATATTTACTGTAAATTCATTAGATTTATTGATGAATTCGCGAGTTCCATCAAGAGGATCTACTATCCAAAATAAAGAATAACCATGACTAATATTTTCATTAGAAAAAGTTTCTTCTGAAATGATTGGTATATCAGGCGTCAATTTTTTTAAATCAGTTAAAATTATGTTGTTTGCTGCTAAATCTGCTTTAGTAACTGGAGATCCGTCTTTTTTATCTAGTTTATTTAGCTCATTGCTTGCATATACTTCCATAATTGCTGATGAAGACTTTATTACAGTTTCCTCTAAAGAGGATAAAATACTATCAATAAATTTTTTGGAGACCTGCATATCATTAATCTAGAAAACTATAAGTTTATTTTACTTGATATTGATGGAGTAATCCTAGATCAGTGCTTTGATAATCACTTTTGGTCAAATCTTGTGCCCATTGAAGTAGCAAAAGCTAAGAATGTCACATTTGATGATGCAAAAGCAGAGGTAGTTTCAATGGGTAAGACCTTAGAAGGCACCTTGCCATGGTATGAGTTAAGTTATTGGGAAAAATTTTTTAATATTGATTTGATCAAGCCTGCATTAGAAAATGTTTCTCTTATCAACTTTCTACCTGGCGTAGAAAAAACATTAGAAAGACTTAGCAAAAAAGATATTAAATTAATTCTTTTAACAAATTGTGATTCTAGGCTTCTGAATGTTAAATCAGATTCTGTTCCTTTTTTACAATACGTTGACGCTTGTCAGTCAAGTACTGATCTTGGTTTTATAAAGGAAGATAAAGACTATTGGAATCTAATTTTTAAAAAATTTAAGATCGATCCCTCTACGTCAATATTTCTAGATGATAATAAGAGTATTATTAGAATGGCAAAAAATTGTGGGATAGAGTCTGCATATCATGTGCTTGAACCTACCTCTGATCAGTCTGTAATATATGAAAGCAATGACCTCGCGTGCCTGAAAAATATAACTAAGCTTATTTAATATTCACAACTAGAATCTGGGATAGAGTCAAAGTCGATAATCTCAAGAATTTTGGCATGTATTTCCGTGTTATCCATCGTGCCTGTAAATAACTCAGCGCCAGGTCCATATGAAAAAACACCAACTGGTATTCCGGTATGGCTTCCAGTACCCCATTGAATGTGAACAGAATCTTTGTCTTCTTTTAAAATTTGCAGTCCTCCGGTCTCATGGTCTGCAGTAACTATTAATAGTGTGTCGTCCTTTGTGTTAATAAATTCAACTGCAGACTTAATAGACAAATCAAAATCTCTAAATTCAGTAATCATCCTACTTGCGTCGTTGTCATGACTTGCCCAGTCAATTTGACTTCCCTCAGTCATTAAAAAAAAGCCAGAGCATTCAGCAGTTCTTTTGGAAAGAATATCTAATGCTTTTTTTGTCATGAGTTGTTGGGATGGCCTGAATGATGCTCTTCGAATTCCATCATTATCAAACAAGCCTATTATTCTCTTAGAAGAGGAACTATTTATATTATTAAGCTCATCCAACTCATAAATATATTTAATTTGTTCATTGTTTGTATTTAAGTCAAAAAAATTTAACCCTCCCCCAAAAGCAATATTAATATTTGAGCTCTGAAGCTGAGATGCAATCTCCTTTTCTTTGTATCTGTTATTTACATGGGCATAAAATGCTGCTGGTGTAGCATGGGTAACAGATGATGTTGCGACAACCCCAGAAAGAAAACCCTTGGTGAAGAGAACTTCGGTTAATGATGAGAGGACTTTTTCATTAGGGGTAACAGAAATAAATTTATTTTTAGTCTTAGTGCCAGTTGCCCAAGCGGTTGCAGCAGCAGCTGAATCGGTAATAATATTGTCTGTTGAGTGAGTGAGTGAAATTCCAGAATATGGTAATTGATCTATATATAATCTTGAATTAGCTCCTGATATAGCCATCCTTGAAAGAGTAATTTGATTTAATCCAGTTCCATCCCCTATCAGCAGAATTATATTTTTTGGCCTACCTTCAAATTCTTTTATTTCTAATTTAGATAGGGCCTCTTTTCCATATGGTATCTGCTCAACAGAAGAACCACATGCCATTAAAGAGAAAATAAATACAACAGCAAGGTTATTTCTCATGTCTATTATTTGTTAGGATTGAGTGACTTGAGTCTTAACCTTTCTCTTTCCTTGGTACTTGGAAATATATTGTTATATATTGCTCCTTCCCACTTACCATACATTGGATTTGTGATCATGAACCATTTTTCTCCCCACATTTCTTCATATTTTGATGATAGTTGGAGCCTTGCATCCATCGAAACAGAGGATTCTTCTAAAGAAATAAAATCAGTGATCTGATCTCCCACCATTAAAATGATCCTGTAATTATCTGCTATAAGTGTTCTTCTTGATGTTTTCTCTGAACCCCATCCATTTTCACCTTTCATCATTAGAGGGTTCGCACTCTCATCAAATGGTAGACCTAGCTTAATAATATTCTCTATAGTTGCTTTTCTTAGCTCTGAGACTCTGTTTGTTACATAGAAAATTGTGACCCCTTTTGAATCAGCATAGTTCAAAAAGTCTTTAACGCCAGCAACTGCTGGAGCGGAAGCTTCGTTGCCCCATTCTAGCCACCCAGTGGGATATGAAAAACCACCCAAGATTGCTCTTGCTTGATGGGCTGAATTATCTAAAACCGTTTCATCAACATCGACAATAATCGCTGTGGGTTTGTCTGAAAAATTAGTGCCTTGCTCAAGCGCTGCTGTCCAGTTCTTATCATTTAAAGCAATGTCTATTTTTGAAGTTGCGATTTTATATGTTTGTATATTGTTTGCTGCAAACTCTGGGGAAGTTTGAACAAATAAGACCCCTAGCATAGATTGTTCTTGAAATGATCTATCAACTTCTTCTGCTAATGTTGATAAAACAGAAAATGCTGCAAACCAAAAGGTAAATATTTTATGGGTCTTTAATGATTTCATTAGGTACTAGCATTATAATGCTAATAATTAATTTTTAGTAAAAATATGAACACCGAATTATTAAATAACCTCAAGCAATTAAAAAAAGATCTTGTTTTATTAAGCGAAGAAAGAAAAGTTGTCTTGTCTCATCATAAAACTTTTGAACACGTAGAAAAAATGAGAGAGATTGTCAAAAATTCTATTGAATTGATTGAAAATGAGTAGTTTTGAATGTTTTAGTCTTGAAATAAAAGACCATATAGCTCATCTAGAAATGTCTAGACCTGATGAATTGAATGCAATGAATAGGATATTTTGGAAAGAGTTACCAGAAATTATTAGAGATATCGATAAAAATTCAAAGGCTCGAGTAATTGTTTTGTCTGGCCAGGGCAAGCATTTTAGTGCAGGGATGGACTTAGCAAACTTCATGTCTGGCGAAGGAGGTGGGGCAAAAAAAGACCCTGCTAGAATGAGGGAAACTTTTTATCACGAGGTTTTAGAATTACAAGATACTTTCTCTGCTTTAGAAGATTGCAGGATGCCTACAATTGCAGCAATTCAGGGAGCTTGCGTTGGAGGAGCTATAGATATGGTGGCTGCATGCGATATGAGGTACTGTTCTGAAGATGCATTCTTTAAGATAGCTGAAGTAGATATAGGTATAGCTGCAGATGTTGGAACTTTACAAAGACTTCCGTCTCTAATTCCATTGGCAGTCGTTAGAGAGCTTGCCTACACTGGAAGAAGATTTGAGGCTGACGAAGCAAAAGAGCTTGGACTGGTTAACAAGGTTTTTGAATCTAGAGATGATCTTAAAGATGGAGTGCTTAAAGTTGCAAAAGAGATTGCAAGCAAGTCACCATTGGTTACTAGAGTTATAAAAAAACAAATAAATTACTCGCGTGATCATAGCGTAAAGGATGCTCTAGACTATCACGCGGTTTGGAACTCTAGTTTAATAAGCGGTCATGATATGGAAGAAGCTATGAAAGCCTATATGAGCAAGACTAAAGGCAACTATGATGATCTAGAGCCTAAAAAATCTTTTTGGGAAAAAGACGAAAAGTTGGTTTAATCTCTTAGAAAGACTGGTTCAGTCGCTGATGAATCTTCTTCAGAATAATAATATCCGTCAAGATTAAACTCTGAAAGTCTTTCAAAATCTTTTACTTTATTCTGAATTACCCATCTTGCCATAAGGCCTCTAGCCTTTTTTGCGTAGAAGCTAATTATTTTATATTTACCATTCTTGAAATCCTTAAAAGCTGGAGCGATAACATTTGCATGCTCGGGAAGCTTACCCATGACGTTAAAGTACTCTTTGGATGCTAGGTTAATTATTAAATCTGATTTTTGTGAGGTCAGGTCTTCTAAAACATTATTTCTTACTCTTTCTCCCCAAAACTCATACAAGTTTTTGCCATTGGATGTCTCAAGTTTTGTCCCCATCTCTAATCTATATGGTCTTATAACATCCAAAGGTTTTAATATGCCATATAGGCCAGATAGAATTCTTAAGTGTTTTTGGGCAAACTTCATATCTTGTGTGTTAAGGGTCTCTGCTTCAAGACCTTGATAAACATCTCCTTTGAAAACCATAAGTGATGGTTTTGAGTCATCGGATTGGGTTTTTGATGCTTTCCATGACTGATACCTGTCAAAATTAAGAGCTGCCAGCTTGTCACTCAAGCCCATTAAACTAGCTATGTCTTTAGGTTCTTTATCTTTTAAAATTTTTATTAGCTTTGCAGATTGGTTTAAAAACTGTGGTGCAGTATGATTAGGTTTTGAGTCAACTGAATAATCAAGTGTTTTAGCGGGCGAAAGTAAAATAATCATATTCAATTATTTTAACTAAATTAATAAAAGACATCTAATGAAAGCCATAGAAAAGTATATAAATTTTATTGGAGAGAAGTTTTCCTACCTTATACCTGTGATGGCGCTGTTAATGGTCGTGGTAGTCATAAGTAGATATTTTTTTGGGATTGGCATGACCTACCTTCAAGAGCTTATTATGTATTTTCATGCAATAGTTTTTCTTGGGTGCGCAGGTTATGTTTTTAATAAAGATGAGCATGTACGGGTTGATATCTTTTATAGAAATGCATCAAGCAAATATAAAAATTCAATCAATTTGGCTTTAGGATTTATTTTTTTGCTTCCAATAGCTTTGTTTATTCTATTTTATTCACTTGATTTAATTGGTATGTCTTGGAAGATTAAAGAGATATCTACTGAGGCAGGAGGAATGCCATATGTTTATATACAAAAAACTTTAATAGTTTTATTTCCTTTAACCTTGTTGTTTGCTTTTATAGGCTTTCTTTGTAAATTCTTATGGAAATAATCCCTCTAGTACTAATAATTATTATTTGTGGGTCTCTTTTATTGGGTTACCCAGTCGCCTTTACACTTGGTGGGGTTTCTCTTATCTTTGCATTGATTTGCATTCCCTTTGGTGTATTTGATCCATCTATTTTTAAAAGCATCCCGATTAGGATATTTGGAATAATGAATAATGTTACTCTCTTGGCTGTCCCATTATTTATTTACATGGGAACCATTCTTGAAAGGTCTGGAGTGGCTGCAAATATGCTTCAAAACATGGCGCTAGCTTTTCAAAACATAAGAGGTGGATTGAGCATATCGATTATTTTGGTTGGAGCTTTGCTTGCTGCTAGCACCGGAATTGTTGGTGCAACTGTTGTAACCATGGGCTTAATGTCGTTGCCAGTCTTATTACAACAGGGCTATCAGAAAGATTTCTCATCTGGACTGGTTGCATCTACTGGAACCTTGGGTCAAATAATTCCTCCATCAATTGCCTTAGTTTTACTTGGTGATGTTATGTCCAATGCTTATCAAAGAGCTCAAAATAATATGGGAATTTTCTCTCAAAAAACTGTTACTGTTGGGGATCTATTTGTTGGGGCAATAATTCCGGGCATTATGATTTGTTTGGGATATCTTATATATACAATCTATAAAAATTTTAACAATTCAAACATATTTTTTAATCCTTCAAAAGTATCTCTTTCTAGATTAGAAATTTTTAAAACGCTCGGGCTTCCGCTATCTTTAATTTTTTTAGTTCTTGGTTCAATTATTGCTGGCGTTGCAACCCCCACTGAGGCTTCAGCACTTGGTGCTATTGGCGCACTTTTAATTGCTTCGCTAAATAAAAAAATTGATATAAATTTTATTAAAGAAACTAGTCAAAGAACTGCAATTGTATCCACTATGATATTTGCGATACTAATTGGTGCATCGATATTTTCGTTAATCTTTAGAGGTATAGGCGGTGATGAACTAATAGATCTAATATTTGGATCTCTGCCGGGCGGACCATATGTAGCCTTGTTGTTTGTTCTTTTCTTGGTTTTTTTACTTGGCTTTATTTTAGACTTTATAGAAATATGCTACGTGATTGTTCCGCTGGTGGCGCCGCCATTGCTCATGATGGGATTTGATCCAGTATGGCTAGCAATCCTATTGGCTATAAATCTCCAAACTTCTTTTTTGACTCCGCCGTTTGGATTTTCTCTTTTTTATTTAAGAGGCGTTGCAGATGAAAGTATCAAAACGTCTGAAATATATAAAGGCGTCATACCCTTTATAGTCATTCAATTGCTTGTACTGAGCCTGGTGCTGATTTTTCCTTGGTTTATTATTTAAGATCAAGCAAAGGGTTTTTTCCCCATTGATTCTCATCTTCTTTTGCTGGAAGCATGCACCAGACAAGAACAACAACAAAACCAATCACTGTAATATAGGAAAGTTGCCACCATCCAGAAAATCCATAATCTTGTAAGCGTCTTGAAGTGACGGCAAGACTAGGCACTAATAACAAAATATTTAATATTATTGAAAGGGGGCCAGTTGAGCTTGGATCTTCAAAATCAATCAGGCCCGTTGCTGCCTCAATTATTCCAACAACAAATCCAAGCAAAGTTGAGGCCAAAACAAAATACCAAAACTCACTTCTACAAGCTCTGCCACTAAAATTATTCCAGTTTGATAATACTGAAATTACTGCTTCTTTCATGTTCATGATAATCACCTCAATTGGATCTATTTACTTAAAGTTAACAGAAAATAAATGATATGAATTATCTAAAGTATATCTAATTTAGATATTTTTTTATAAGCCAGCATTGTTTTTTTCTAGCGCTCTTTCTGCTCTATAGCTTGACCTAACCATGGGACCAGAAACAACCTCCAAAAACCCCTTTTTAAGGCCAATCTGTCTATAGTTCTCAAACTCTTCTGGTGTTACCCATCTCTCTATTGGATGATGATTTAGCGTAGGCCTTAGATACTGGCCAATAGTTAAAATATCTACCTTATGCTTTATAAGATCATCCATGGTTTGCTCTATTTCATCATCGGTCTCACCAAGTCCAACAATTATGCTAGTTTTTGTAAGAACTTCTGAATTTATCTTTTTTGATTCCGCTAAAACATCTAGTGTTTGTTGATAACCCGCTCTAATATCTCTAACTTGATGGGTCAATCTTTCTACCGTCTCAATATTTTGAGCGAATACTTCAAGGCCACAATTAACCAAGGTATCAATCGAAGACTTAAGGCCTTTAAAGTCAGGTGTTAAAGCCTCAACTGCTGTTTTAGGGTTGAGATCCTTGATTAGCTTAACCGTATCAGCAAAGTGTTTTGCGCCACCATCATCAAGGTCATCTCTATTTACTGAGGTTAAGACAACATATTTTAATCCCATTGTTTGAACTGCTTTTGCAGTATTTAATGGCTCTTCAGTATCTAGCCATCCCTTGGGATTTCCAGTATCTACAGAGCAAAATTTGCATGCTCTTGTACATACAGATCCCATTAACATGAACGTTGCGGTTCCAGCAGACCAGCACTCGCTAATATTCGGGCAATGCGCCTCTTCACAAACCGTATTAAGCCTTTTGGTATTTACCTGATTTTTAACCTTATGAAAATTAGGATTAAACTCTGCCTTTACCCTGAGCCATGAGGGTTTTTTTAGGTTTGGTATATGAGAAAATTCGTTTCTTTTTTGGCCATTTTTAACAGCCTTAATACCATCCCTATTTACAATCTTTTGTGTTGGAATGATTTCCATGGCTAGAATATATTCTCTAATTTTTTAATTGCAAGTTTTTCGACATCTTTTATTGTAATGTCATTTACATAGTCTTTAAGCTGAACAACTTTAAGCCCCTCATAACCACAAGGATTAATGAATGAAAATGGTTCTAAATCCATATCTATATTCATGCTTATGCCATGATAGGTTTTTCCATTAGAAATCCTTAAGCCAATTGATGCAATTTTTTTATCATCAACATAGACTCCCGGAGCGCCTGCAATAAGGCTAGATTCTATGTCAAATTCATCAAGTATAGATTGCACAAATTTTTGCAAGGTTTCTACTAGCGTCTTTGGTCCCATGTTGAGTTTTTTGAAATCTAGCAGAAAATAAATAACTAGTTGACCAGGGCCATGGTAGGTAACCTCGCCGCCTCTATCCGATTGATAAACTGGTATATCTTTTGAATCTAGGACATGTGCCTTGTTTGCCGCAGTTCCAAGTGTAAAAATTTTAAAATGCTCAAGAAACCAAATTTCATTTTTGAAGTTTTTTTCCCCAAGCTTAACTTTCATTTTTTCTAAGGCATCTGAATATTTTGTGATGCCAAGAGATTTAAAAGCTACTTTAGACACTAATTGCTTCGGGCCTCAACGAAAGCGTCTTCAGAAACTTTATGGTATTCGGATACCTCATTTTTAAACTTAAGATATGATTGATAAACTTTATTGACTGTCTCATCCTCAGCGGCGTTCTCTTCTAATATATCATTAGCTATTATTTTAAACTCAGTAATTACATCATCTGGCAGTCTTCTTAGCTCAACACCATGCACATCAACTAGCTCTCTTAAGGCTTTGTTATTTCTTGCTGTGTATTCATCAAGAATGTCTTGATTTACTGCTTTGGAAGCTGTCTCAATAATTACTTGTAAATGCTTTGGAAGAGAATTCCAGGCATCTTTGTTAATTAAGAGTTCTAACATAGAGCCTGGTTCATGCCAGCCTGGATAGTAATAATATTTTGCAGTTTGCTGGAAACCAAAAGTTAAATCATTGTAAGGGCCGACCCACTCAGTAGCATCAATAACTCCTGTTTGCAGTGCTGTAAAAAGCTCTCCTCCGGGAAGTGTGACTGGAATACCGCCAGCTCTCTTAAGTACCTCGCCTCCAATGCCTGGCATCCTCATTTTTAAACCTTTTATATCTTCTAAAGAATTAATTTCTTTATTGAACCAGCCAAACATCTGCGTACCTGTATTTCCTGCAGGTATTGGATAGATATTAAATGGATCATAAATTTCTCTCCAAAGCTCTAATCCTCCACCTCTATTGGTCCAAGCATTTATTTCGTCAGCAGTAAGACCAAATGGAACTCCAGTAAAAAATTGCGCAGCAGGAACTTTCCCCTTCCAAAAATATCCACCGCTATGGCCCATTTGGTGCGATCCGCTTGAAACTGCATCAAATACTCCAAATGCAGGAACTTGCTCTCCAGCTCCATAAACTGTAATTTTCATTTGGCCATTACTCATTTCTTCAACAAGATCAGCAATCCTTTCTGGAGCCATTCCCAGTCCTGGATAATTCTTGGGCCATGCAGTAACAAGTCTCCAGTTGTATTGCTCTTGCTCAAGCGAGTCATTTGCATTGCCTTCGTTGCTGCTTTGTCCGCACCCAACAAGTAATACCAAGACCGCCAAACTAATATATTTATTTATTTTCATATTTTTTCTAATTTTGCATAAGCCATAACTAGCCATTTAGTTCCAGCCCTATCAAAGTTAATTTGAACTCTAGCAGAATCTCCAGAGCCCTCATAATTTAAAACTATTCCTTCGCCGAATGTCTTGTGGAGAACTTTCTGGCCAAGTGCTATGCCAATCTCTTCTTCAAATTCTAACTTCGTTTCTTTAAAACTTTTTTTATTATAAGGGATTGTTGTTTGAGCTCGGGGCCTAATCTCATTTATCAATTCTTTTGGAATCTCTCTTATAAACCTTGAAGGAGGATTAAATGTATCTGAACCATGCAATCTCCTAGATTCCGCATAAGATATATATAATTTTTGCATAGCTCGAGTAATCCCGACATAGCACAGCCTTCTTTCTTCTTCTAACTGTGAGTTGCTCTCCATGGAGCGCCCATGTGGAAATAAACTTTCCTCAAGTCCTGTCATTAAAACTAATTTAAACTCTAGACCTTTTGCTGAATGCAAAGTCATCAATTGTGCGGCGTCGTCACTTTCAGATGCTTGCCTATCTCCAGAATCAAGAGATATAACATCTAGATATTCTTCAGCGATTTCCTTGTTAGTTTTGTTTTCAGTGATGCTTTGCTCAAAGTTTTTTGTTGCTGTTACCAATTCCTCTAAATTTTCTATTCTGGTTTTACCCTTTTCACCTGGCTCTTTAGCATGATAGGCGTGGAGTCCTGAGGTTTTAATAATTTCTTCCATCAAATCTGATAATGCATTCTCTTCGATAAACTCTTTACAGCGCGCAACAAACTCTAAATAAGATCTTAAGCCTGCACCTCCTCTACCTGATATAGCTCCTTCATCAATAAGCCTTGCCGATGCCTTAATGTATGAAATATTAAACTTAAGAGCTGTGGCCCTAATTTTAGCTAGCGTTTTTTCACCAACGCCTCTGGTAGGATTTGAAATTGATCGTTCAAATGCTGGATTGTCTGAATTGTTAAAAATAATTTTAAGATAAGCAATTGCATTCTTAATCTCCATTCTTTCATAGAATCTTAATCCGCCATATATTCTGTAAGGAATACTTACTCGCAATAGAGCTTCTTCAATAGCTCTTGATTGGGCATTTGATCTGTAAAGAACAGCTGCGTCTGAGTATAGCTCTCCTTTAGACATCCAATCCTTAAGAATATCTGCTACAAAACGCGCTTCATCTTGTTCGTTGTATGCCTGATATAGGATTATTGGCTCTCCCTCAAGCTGCTCAGTCCATAGATTCTTTCCCAATCGCTCAGTATTATTTTCAATAAGTGCATTTGCCGCACCTAAAATAATATTTGTAGACCTATAGTTCTGCTCTAGTCTTATTATTTCAGTGTCTGAAAATGTTTTTGTGAATGCATCAACATTTTCAACCTTTGCGCCTCTCCATCCATATATAGATTGGTCATCATCACCAACAGCTGTTATGGAAGCAGTATCAGAAGTTATCTCTAATAACCATTTGTATTGAATAGTATTTGTGTCTTGAAATTCGTCAACCAGTATAGATTGAAATCTATTGTGAAAGAAATCTCTGACTACTTGGTTGGTTTTTACAACCTCATATGCCTTTAAAAGAAGCTCTCCAAAGTCGACTAAATTATCTCTTGAGCATAGCTCTTGGTAATCTTTGTATATTTTATTTATTGTCTCTTTAAAATAATCACCTTTGTCATCCACATCATCATGCCTAAGCCCGTCGTCTTTCCATGAGTTTATCTGCCACTGGCTCTGTCTAGAAGGCCAAGTCGCTTCATCGAGACCTGCTTCCTTGGATATTCTTTTTATAATTCTTAGCTGATCGTCAGCATCTAGGATTGTGAAGCCGCTTGATAAATTAGCCTCTTTATAAAATCTTTTGAGTAATTTGTGCGCTAAACCATGGAATGTTCCAACCCATGTATCAAACATTGGCGCTTGAAGTAATTCTTCGATTCTTGATCTCATCTCTGCAGCAGCCTTATTTGTAAAAGTTACTGCCATTATTGAAGCTGGATTTTTATTAAGAGCCTCTACCTCCCAAGCTATCTTATGCACAAGGACTCTAGTTTTACCCGAACCCGCACCAGCAAGAACCATAAGATGCTTTTTTTCAGATGTTACAGCGTTTCTTTGCTGATCATTAAGATTGTCTAATATGTGAGATACATCCATTTGGGGTTCATTTTTTTGCTCAAGAGAGATATTCTAACCTTTATGCCAACAAAATTATTGAGACAAATTAAAAATAGTCTGCCTGAATTAAGAAAATCAGAAAGAGCTGTTGGTGAGTTTGTGCTGGAAGACCCAAAATCTATTATTAATATGAAAACAGCCGAGGCATCAGAAAGAATCGGTATAAGTGAGCCGACATTAATAAGGTTTTGTAAGGCTCTAGGCTTCTCTGGGTATCAGGATTTTAAAATTAATTTATCTCAGCAGTTAGCAGCAGATGATTATTTTGTAATGTATGAAATTGATGAAGATGATTCAATACATGAGCTTTGTGAGAAAGTATTTGATACAACAATAAGTGAAATACTGAATGTAAGATCGCAAATTGATCAAAATATTTTAGAGGAGGCAATTGAGGCTTTGGCTAATGCAAGACGGGTTGAGTTTTATGCATTTGGGGGCTCGGCTCCAGTAGCTATGGATGCTCAACACAAGTTTTTCAGGTTAAAAATCCCTTCTTCATATATATCAGACCCTCATATTCAGTTTATGTCCGCAAATTCACTTGGTAAAAAGGATGTTGTGGTTGCAATCTCACAATCTGGAACTACTTCCGCTCTTCTTGATAGTGTAAGAATTGTTAGAAAATCCGGTGTTAAAGTAATTGGAATAATGCCAGGAAGAACTCCTTTGGCAGATATTTGTGATTACCCTTTAACTATTGATGTTGGAGATAATAATCGCCTCTCAAAACCAAACACATCTAGGATTGCTTATACTGCTGTTATAGACGTTATGACTATGGGAGTTGCCCAGCTAAAACCCGAGGCGCAAGAACATTTATATAATATTGTTGATAGCCAAAGGTCGTTGAGAGTTAAGTAGCTAGATTTTACTTAACATCTCTTCGGTTACACTCCATAACTTTTCAGCCTCAGATGAATCAACTGCCCATTCTCTAACGCCAAAATATCGTTCTTCAGGACTACCGTCAGAAATATTAGCGACATCACAGTTTTCACAATACACTCCTCCAATACCGTCGAGGCTAGAACTGGTAGCTGCCCATAAAGAAGTTCCCGCTCCTTGAGTGGGAGATTTAAATCCAGCTTTTACTAAATCTGAAAGAGAACCATCTTCGTTCATCCACCCCATTGCAACCATCTCTTCTTGCTGAAGATGTCTTTGCAGAGGTGTAAATATTCCTCCTGGATGAACTGCGAAAGATCGAATATTTTTATCTTTATACCTTTTGTCTAATTCAATAGAAAAAAGACTTGCGGCTGTTTTAGATTGACCATAAGCAACCCATTTATCGTAATCATGATTAAAGTGGATATCATCCCAGCAAATACCAGAAATATTATTTGCTGTTGAGGAAAGATTAATTACTCTTGTTCCATTGAGCTTATCCATGACCCTGATAAGCTCGTTTGTGAAAACAAAATGTCCTATATGATTAACTGCAAACTGGAGATCCCAACCGTTTGAGGTTTTTGATTCTGGGCATGCCATAATTCCAGCATTATTAATTAAGATGCTCAAAGACTTAATCTCATTGATAAATTCTTGGGTGTAGTCTTTTATAGAACTAATGTCTGCAAGATCCATTTTAGAAATATTTGCTTCATCTATAATTCCATCAAGTGCTTTTTTTGCATCATCAACTCTTCTGGCAGGGACAAAAACATTAGCTCCAGCCTCTGCAAGTGCTCTTGTAGTTTCTAAGCCTATACCAGAGTACCCACCTGTGACTATTGCTGTTTTTCCTGATAGGTCAATGCCCTCTAGAATCTCTTTTGGTTCCGATTTTGCATGAAATCCAGAGTTAAGTTTTTGCTGATTTTTCGAAATCATTTTTTTATATCCCCCTTTATATTATAGTAATTATAAAACATTAAAGGAGATCCTAGTGAGCCAAGAAGTAAAAGATTTTTTTTCAACATATGGTGACTTTGTTGAAAAAGTTACAAGTGAACCAAGCATTGATCTAGATGCGCTTAAGCAAAGTTTTGATGATGTGGAAAACAGCTCTGAAATTAAATCAGCAAGATTATTGACTGCTGCGCTTGGGCTTGGGAGTGAAACGGGTGAATTTGTAGAAATTGTAAAAAAGATGTTTCTTCAAGGGAAACCCCCTTCAGAAGATAATATTTTTCATATGAAAAGAGAGCTTGGAGATATTATGTGGTACTGGACAACAGCCTGCGCTTCATTAGGCTTAGATCCTTTTGAGGTTATTAGTGAAAATCAAAAAAAACTTGAGGCTAGATATGGTGAAAAGTTTGAGGTTGAAAGAAGTGAAATTAGAAAAGATGGGGATTTGTAAGAATTAACTTTTTTGCTAGTTGTAATTTTTATTTATGAGTGAAGAAAATAGAAAAGAAAAGAAAGATCCTCCATCAGCTGTTGAAGATTGTGCTGATGTTAAGTCAAGATATAAAAGGTTTAAGGAAAGTGCTAATAAACCAAAATTTCCTCCAGTTAAATACGAGGTTCCGCCTCATCATTAAATGATTTTAGTTTTATCTTTAGCTTATACACTAATGGCTTTTGCGTATTTTTATTCCTATAAAGCTGGATATAGTTTATTGCGATACATGTTCAAAAGAAAAAACATTAATGTTTATTTGTCTGTTGAAATCGTCTTTTTAATTCTCACTTCTTATATCGTATTTTCTAATCAGCCGCTAAATTGGATAATTGCAATCTTGATGCTTCTTCATGCATCAGGAATTATCTGGTTGATATCTAATCCTGAAGGTTTTTATGAAATATTAGAAGAGTCCTTTGCCATGGATGAAAACATCTCAGAAATTTCGGTTGTTGCTATGTTGCTGATATCAGCAATACTTGTTTTGTTTTCTAGGTTTTTTTTCTGATTCTTTTAACAAGACTTGAGGTGTCCCAACCTCCCCCTCCCATTTCCTGGAGTTCCCTATAAAAATTGTTAATTAGTTTTGTTGTATCAATATTTACATTGAGTTTTTTTGCTTCATTTTCCACAATATCTAAATCTTTGCGCATCAAATCAACTGCGAA
Source organism: Gammaproteobacteria bacterium (assembly GCA_965658385.1). Classification (GTDB taxonomy): domain Bacteria; phylum Pseudomonadota; class Gammaproteobacteria; order Magnimaribacterales; family D2472; genus CAJQGY01. The sequence goes on along the minus strand of CBFHRY010000003.1, from coordinate 39,496 downwards.
ACCAAAATTAAACTCATCTCTAGCCATGGTTTCCCATCTATTATCCATTTGCCAGCTTTGTGCAGCTCCTTTTGAGATAACTTGCAAAACATCTTTAGAATCAAGGCCTGACTTCTCAGAAAAATTCAAAGATTCTGCCAAACCCTGAATTAAACTTGCGATAGCTATTTGATTAACCATTTTGGTTAATTGGCCATTACCAGCCTCTCCCATGTATTTTGAAAATTTAGAATAAGTGCTTAAAATTTTTTTACTTCTTTTGTATGCCTCTTCGTTCCCACCAACCATTATAGTCAGCGACCCGTTTTCTGCTCCAGCTTGTCCGCCTGAAACAGGAGCATCAAGATAATGACAGTTTGTCTTCTCAAAAATTTTATGCATTTCTCTAGATAGAGATGCTGAGGTGGTAGTGTGATCAATAATAATTGTTCCGGGCTTTATACCCTCTATTGCTCCATCTTTTCCACAAAGCACTTCTTTAACATCTTCATCTTTACTTACACAAAGGCAGAGAAAGTCTACATATTTGGCTACTTCCTTTGGCGATGTGCAGATTGATCCATGAAATGAATCCTTCCATTTACTTGAAATATTAGACGTTCTATTAAAAATATGTGTTTGAAAGCCTGATTTAGAAATATGAGAGCTCATGGGATAGCCCATGACCCCGAGGCCAATAAAGCCAACCTTATCCATTTCGTCTAAACAATATGATCGGATCTGTCTCTTTTTGCTGTTCTTTTAACGCCGGCCTCTGACGTATATTCATCAGTGATGCCTTTAGAGCCCTCTTTGCCTTTCTTTGAAATATTCAATAAAACGACTATCGATATCGCTGATGAAATTATTAAAGTTACTAAAATAAATGTATTAATCATTATTTTTAAAAATATTTTTATTTACTATTAAGCTCCTCTTTTGCTTGTTCATACTCGGCTTTAATTCTATCAACCAGTTCTGAAACAGGAGGAGAATCATATATTCTACCAATACCTTGGCCTGAGCCCCAAATATCTTTCCATGCTTTAGATTTTGTATTACCACCTGAGCCAAAATTCATGGAAGATTTGTCAGCAGATGGAAGATTGTCTGGATCCATGCCAGCATTTGATATAGAAGGCTTTAAATAATTGCCGTGAACGCCAGTAAATAATGATGAATAAACAATGTCGTCAGCAACGCTTTCTTCTAGCATTTTTTTGTATTCAGGATCTGCATTCGCCTCTTTTGTTGCAATAAATCTTGTCCCCATATATGCAAAGTCTGCCCCGAGCGCCAACGAAGCGGCAACAGAATAACCATCCCCTATTGAGCCTGAAAGTATTACAGTGCCATCAAACCACTCTTTAACTTCTCTTAGCAGAGCAAAAGGAGATAAGGCTCCTGCATGACCCCCTGCTCCAGCGCAAACCAAAATTAACCCATCGACACCTTGCTCCACTGCTTTTTTTGCATGCCTTACATTAATAACATCATGGTAAACAAGTCCTCCATAGCTATGAGCAGCCTCAACAAGTTCTGCAGGTGGTCTTAAAGAAGTAATAATTATAGGCACCTCATGCTTAACGCATGTCGCCATATCATCTGCAAGCCTGTCATTAGATCCATGGCAGATCTGATTAACTGCAAAAGGCGCAACTTTGGCATCAGGGTTTTCTGCCTGATATTTAGCCAGCTCGGTTTTAATTCGAACAATCCATTCCTCAAGGACATGCTGCGGTCTAGCATTTAGTGCTGGAAATGAACCTATAATTCCTGCCTTACACTGAGCTATGACTAACTCTGGTCCTGATACTAAAAATAGCGGCGATCCAATTACTGGGATAGAAAGGTTGTCTTTAATGTGATTTGGAATTGGCAAAATTTACTCCTTAAAAAAAATTAAATTAATTGTATATTGTTTGTTTAGTGTTTTGGGTAGTCTAGCACCAGATATACTAAAGATTTTAGACCTTCGTCTAAAGCCCCATCATCTACTACAAAGTATGGAGAGTGATTGCCAGGCGCCTCCATGACACCAGGTGCATTTACTCCTAGCCAAAAATATAATCCAGGTATTTCCTGCGAAAAGTAAGAAAAATCTTCTGCGCCTGTAGATGGAGAGTTATTAATTGCAAACTTATTATTGGTTGCTTCTTTTAATGAGGGTGATAATTTTTCAACAAGATCTAGATTATTAAATGTGACTGGGTAAAACCCTCCAACATCAAATTCAACATCTATTTCTGCGCTAGTGCCCAAAGCAACCCCCGCTGCTATTTGTCTTATTTCATCATATATTTCAGCTCTTAGCTCTGGATCAAAGGTTCTTATTGTGCCCATTATCTCTGATTCTTCTGGGATAATATTGTTTCTTGTTCCTGCTTTAACTGTTCCAACAGAAACAACTGCTGGGTTGTTAATTATATTTATTCTTCTGCTAACAATAGTATTAAGCCCTTCAATTAATTGAGATGTCGCCATGATAGGATCTATTGAGTCCCATGGCCTTGATCCATGAGCTTGAACACCTTTTATGGTAATCCTATAAGCTGATGCAGCCGCCATTGCGGGACCGGGAGTTAATCCAACATATCCATGTGGCCCATTTCCCACATGCAACCCAAAAATAACCTCAGGATTATATCTATCAAATATCCCTTCCTCTAGCATCATTTTAGCACCACCATTCTCACCCTCTGGGGGCCCTTCTTCAGCAGGCTGAAATATAAGCATAATATTGCCTTCGAGGTTTTCTTTATTTTTAGCTAAAAACTCTGCCACTCCCATTAATATTGCAACATGAGCATCGTGACCGCATGCATGCATCACACCAACGTTCTGGCCTAGATATTTTGCTCTCTCTTTTGAAGCAAAAGGTAGCCCTGTTTTTTCTTCAACGGGCAAAGCATCCATATCAGCCCTAAGTGCAATTGTTGGCCCTGGCAAACCCCCTTTAATTAAACCGACAACACCCGTGTAAGCGATACCGGTCTCTACTTCTATACCTAAAGACTGAAGGTGTGTAGCAACTTTTTTTGATGTTTTATATTCTCGATTGCTAAGCTCTGGATATTGATGCAGGTTATGTCTCCATGATATAACCTTTTTCATTAGAGGATTGAGTTCACTATCTAGCTCTACCTTTAGATCAGCAACCACAAAAGATGAGAGAAGAAGCAAGAAAACAGATAATTTTTTCATTTTAAGATTATAATCATCACCTTTTCAACATACAAATCACATGGACATTAACAAAATTAGAAATATTGCAATTATTGCTCATGTTGATCATGGCAAAACAACACTTGTTGATAAGCTGCTTCAACAGTCTGGAACCCTTGATAGAAAAAATATGGATTCAGAAAGAATCATGGATTCAAATGATCAAGAGAAAGAAAGAGGCATAACAATAACTGCAAAAAATACGTCTATTAAGTGGGATGACCATTTAATTAATATTGTTGATACCCCTGGACATGCGGATTTTGGTGGTGAGGTTGAAAGAGCGCTATCAATGGTGGACTCCGTCCTTCTTTTGGTTGATGCCGTTGATGGGCCTATGCCACAAACTAGATTTGTAACTCAAAAAGCTTTTGAGAAAGGTTTGAAACCAATAGTTGTTATTAATAAGATCGATAGGCCAGATGCTAGGCCGCACTGGGTATTAGATCAAGTATTTGATTTGTTTGATAGGCTTGGAGCAACTGATGAGCAATTAGATTTTCCTGTAGTTTATGCGTCTGCAATAGAGGGCATTGCCGGTCTAGAACCAGAAGAAATGACAAAAAATATGAAGCCCTTAATGCAAATGATACTTGAAAAAGTTCCTGCCCCTGAGGTTAATGCGAATGGGCCACTTCAACTTCAAATCAGTGCATTAGATAGCAATAGCTATGTTGGAGTTATTGGCATTGGAAGGATTAAACAAGGTTCAGTAAAACCAAATGATCAAGTTGTTATTGTTAGTAGACACGGAGAAACTAGAAAGGGCAAAGTGCTTCAAGTTATGGGGTATGAAGGTCTAGATAGAATTGAAGTTTCTAGGGCAGATGCAGGTTCTATTGTATGCATTACCGGTATAGATAAGTTAAATATTTCAGATACCTTATGCGACCCATCTGCAGTTGATGCATTGCCTGCTTTATCTGTAGATGAGCCTACTGTTAGTATGACTTTTCAAGTTAATGACTCTCCTTTTGCTGGAAGAGAGGGCAAATATGTAACATCTAGGAATATTAAAGAAAGACTTGATAAAGAGCTTATATCTAATGTTGCTTTGAAAGTTGTTGCCGGTGATAGCCCAGATAAATTCATAGTTTCAGGCAGAGGCGAGCTCCATCTTTCAGTGCTTATTGAAACTATGAGAAGAGAAGGATTTGAGCTTGCTATATCTAAACCTCAAGTTGTTCAAAGAGAGATTGACGGTGAGATTCATGAGCCGTATGAGCAAATAGTAATTGATGTAGAAGAAATTCATCAAGGTGCAATTATGGAAGAGCTTGGGCCCAGAAAAGCTGAGCTGCAAAGCATGGAGCCTGATGGAAAGGGAAGAGTAAAATTAGAATTTATTGCTCCTTCAAGAGGAATAATAGGTTTTAGGTCACATTTCTTAACCATTACAAGTGGAACAGGTATCATGACAAGCGTTTTTGATCATTATGGGCCGGTTAAAAATGGAGAAATTGCAAAAAGAATAAATGGCGTTATGTATTCAATGATGGCTGGCAAAACGTTGTCATATGCATTATTTAATTTACAGAATAGAGGTAAATTGTTCTTAGGGCATGGCAAAGAAGTCTATGTTGGTCAAATTGTTGGTTTACATTCAAGAGACAATGATCTTCCAGTCAATCCAACTAAAGCAAAACAACTTACCAACATCAGAGCAGCTGGAACTGATGAGAACTTAATTTTAGTACCACATATCAATCATACTCTAGAGCAAGCATTAGAATTCATTGAAGATGATGAGCTTGTTGAGGTTACTCCCGAATCAATTAGACTAAGGAAAAAAGGAAGAGTTCGAACATAGCAATAGCTTTTGAAATTAATACATGTTCATGCATCTCCTCCTCTGATAATATAATTTTATGAAAACTTACAAAATCTTTTTCTTGGCCTTATTTACACTAAATCTTTTTTCTGAGGATGGGAGGCTTGATCGAGATCCAAATGATTACAGATATACCTCGTTTGGACTTCATGCATTCAACGGAGAAGATTCAGGTATAGAAGGAAAGCTATCCCTTGCTTTGCCTGGTCCTTTATATCTGGTTGCTGAAGCAAAAGCTGACGGCGTAGATGTTGATACTGAAGAATATGATAAATTTACCAAGGCCTTAAGAATAGGAGCTCATGTAGGCATAGGTGATGTGCTTAACTCAGTTTCCGTTGGAAATGTGTCTCTTAAAATTGAAAACTTTATGGATGTTTTCTTAGAACTTGGAATAAAAGCTACAGATATTGAGAACCAAACAAGTTTTTCTGAAAGCGATACTCAAGCAAATGTAATTGCTGGTTTAAGATTTGGAGACAGTAATGGCTGGGAGGGAAAAATGTATGTAGATTTTTCAAAAGAAACTGAAATTGTTCAGCAAGAATGTCCTCCAAATCTAGTTTGTACTGCTTTTGAGACCTCTCAAGTAACTTATCTTTTAGACGATGAAACTGATCAAAAGTTTGGCTTTGTTGCTACTTATAATGTAAGCAAAAGAAGCGCATTGGTTATAGAAACAAGCACGAGCAAGGTAACAGATAATATCTTTAAAATAGGCTATCAGTTAAATTTCTAAATAGCGCAAGTCATATCACTTCCGCAACAAAGAGGTGATTTAATTTTTCCGTGGCCGTTTGGGCATTCCGATATCTGCACCTGGGTTCCGTCATCTAAGTCCAACATTCCATTTTGAAGTGGTATGTCACACTTTCCACATGTTGCATTTACAGACATTCCGCATTTATTACATTCATATGTTGCCATTATTTTTTCTCCTTTAAGATCAATCCATTGCTTCTAAAATTTCCAATAGAAGATTAATAATATCTAAATATAAATTAAGTGCTATGTCAAAAGCCGTTGACCAATCATTTGAAGAGTCAGATAGCTCTTTTAAACGAGCGAAATCAACGAAAAGAAATAAAATAAAAAGTCCGATACCAAAGAAAGCCTTTGCTCTTATTGTATTTCTTGAAAACTTAAATGTAGTTCTTGAGAATTCAAATATTATTAAGCCCAACAATCCAAAAAATAAGAAGGCATGGACATAGCCTGATGAGTTTAAAGCCTGGCCAATATCACTATATCCTACGAAACCACAAAAAATTGTTGCCAGAAGAGTTATTTTAAGAGCTCTGATTCCATCATTCTCATCCATGTCTAGAAAAAGCATGCCAAGGATTAATCCAAATAAAATACTTTGTGCAGTAAAAGCAAACATTCCTATTTGAACGGATAAAGCACCCACAAATACTGTTGAAAAAAGGAGAATAACCCATGGCAAAAACAGGGCATTAAAAAATTTATTTGATGGCTCGCAGTCTTTGTAGCCCTTTTTTAAAAATTCATTTCTTTTTTCTTCATTGACTACATAAACATTTGGGGTTTCATTATTTTCATTTTCAGGATGAAACATCTCTCTAGGATAATCTTCCTTTCGTTCAATATAAGGTATTAAATCTAGCTCTCTTTTTAGGTTCATTGCTCCTCTGTAAGAGAATCCCATGAATTTAGTATTATTTTGATATGCTAATTTTGCGCCTCTTAATACATAAAAAGCTAAACCAAATACGATTAGTAATTGGCCGCACAAAATTATCATTGTTTTTGCAAATAGTGTTGTTTCCATAACTAAAGCTTAATATTAGTTAGTTAATATCTAGTATTTATCGTATGTAAATAATATATACTTTTAGTCGCAAAATATTTTTGAAAAATAGGCGACAGAGTGATCATTGAAATCCTTGCTCCCTATTTTGTTGAATCCAATTTTTTTATGGAAGTCTAGGGAGGGTTGGTTTTTTGGTTTTGTGTTAACTTCGCAGTAAATTGGCAGCTCAAATTTTTCAGAATAATTAAAAATTATCTCATATAAACTTTTGCCTACCCCTGATCTTCTGTGCTGATTTTTTATTGCAATCCTATCAATATAAACAAATTTTTTTGCTTTCTTGCTTATGAATTTATAGTTTAAGGATGTATAAGCTGCTCCAGCTTCTAAGCATACAACAAAGCCAATAATCTCATTATTTATCCTGGCTGCTAAGATTAAGGAAGCCATATTTAAGAGCTCTTTTAACTTTTCAACAGATTTAAGGCTGCCGACTTCTGGGGTGTTAGCTTGATTGATAGAGTAAATTGAAAGAATATCCTTGTTATTGTAAGGAAAGCTTAGCTCATCTATTTTAATAGATTCTGACATGAAGATTAGAATGGCTAGTTAGTTTCTATAGTTGCTTCTTTTAATGCATTTTTAATTTTTTCTGAAACCTCACCAATAAAAAGCTCTTTTGTCATTGAGTAACTTGGGTGCCCCATAGTTGCTAAGTCTTTTACTTTTTCACTGAGTTTTTCTTCAAAGATCTCTTCATCAACAACTTCATCTATTAAGCCGGCTTCAACTGCTTCACTAATTGGATATATTGTGCCTCCAAGTATTGCTCTATATTTATGGGCTTGGGAGACCCTAAATTTTATCAATTCAAGTATTGGGATTGGTATAACCATGTTTGTTCTCATTTCATTGGCTCCGATCATGTAGTCTCCTTTAAGACCAATCCTATAATCACAACAACATAATAAAAAAGTTCCAAGTGCTATCCCATGACCTGTGCAAGCTGCTATTACCGGCCTTGGAAAATCAAGGATCCGCGACAGCATTTCAAAACCACTCTTAGACATGCTTTTAATAGCGTCAACATCCCCGGAACCAATGATTTTTAAATCAAAGCCTGCTGAAAACATTCCCTTCGACCCCCTAATAACCAAACAGCCAGAATCACTTGGCACATTGTCCAAGCAGCTATTAACATCTTTAATCATTGCTGGCGAGAAAACATTTGCTTTTCCATCATTAAGTGTAATGGTTGATACTTCTCCCTCTTTTGTAAGAATTGCTTTAGGGCTATTCATAAAAAATACCTGTAAAAATTAATATACTTAAACTTTATCTTCTAATGCAGATTATGTCGATACGTATATATGCTCAAGCATGTAATATAATCTGCATATTGGAGTATTTATATGATTAAAAGATTATTAAAAATTTGTGCGGTATTTCTAACATTCTTTACAGGATTAACAAGCCTTTATCTTGGTAATTTATTCTTTATGAAACCTGTATCAATAGACCACTATTTGGGCAAAGAGATAGTTGTGAGCTTGGTTGATTCACCTGAACTGCTAACTTATTTAGGTGTTTTTGATAGATTTAGTCATATAACTAAACATAACTCAAAGCTCACCATACTCAGCTCAGAAGATCTTGAAAATGATATCTCACAAACGGAAAACAGGTTGTCTATCTTAAGAAGATATAAAGCAGCTTCTCTTTCAGATGAACAAAAAATTACCAAGAAAATTGCTATTTTTGATACTGAAAATAATCTTAAAGAATTAAAAGAATTTCCTTATCATGATTACCCCTTGAATCAGGTTCGTGGTGCACATCAAAGCATTATAAGCTTTATGAGCGATCAACATCCTGTAAGAAATCTTAATGAAGCCAGGGATTTTGTGAAGAGAACAGATCTGGTTAATGAGGTTTTCAAGGGCCAGCTTGACTGGCTTGAAAGACAGGCAGCTCAAGGAATTTACGCTCCTGATTTTGTTTATGCTCATTTGATAAAGCAGCTGAATGAATTTATTTCATATTCATTCGAAGAACATCCCCTGTATACAGAATTTATTAAAAAAATTACTCTACTTGAAATCTCTGATAGTGACTATGCTGAACTTGATACAGCTCTTAAAAATTCTATAGAAAATAGTGTGACTCCTGGATTTGTATTATTAAGAGATTTTATGGTTGCAACAAAAAATAAGGCAAACCCTGATCATGGAATTTGGTCGCAACCAAATGGTGATGAGTACTATAAGCTTATGATAAGGTCATACACAACTACGGACTATAGTCCTGAAAAAATTCATAACATTGGCTTAAGTGAGGTTGCTAGAATTTCTTCTAGGATGAAAGAGATACTGAACTCCCTTGGTTATGATCCTAAAAAATCAGCTGGTGAAATAATGAATGAGTTAAATGAAGACCCCTCTTTCCTATATGCTGATACTCCTGACAGAAAAGATATTGTTGTTAAGGACTATATGGATATGGTTAATGAAGCTACTGAAGGTATAAAAGATTATTTTCACACTATGCCGAAGGCTTCTGTAGTTGTTAAAGCTGTTCCTGAATATTCAGAAAAAACAGCCCCAGGGGGTTATTATCAGGCCCCTGCATTAGATGGAAGTAGGCCAGGGGCATTCTATGTAAATCTTTATGATATAAAACAGACTCCTAAATACAGCATGAAAACCCTCGCTTATCATGAGGCCACTCCTGGACACCATCATCAAATTGCCCACTCTATGGAGAATGAAAAACTTACTTTATATAGAAACTTTGGCTATAGAACCTCAGCCTTTTCTGAGGGGTGGGCTCTTTACTCAGAGCAGTTAGCGCTTGAAGCTGGTCTGGCTCCAAACCCTTATGATGAGCTAGGTATATTACAAAGTGAGATTTTTAGGGCAGTTAGATTAGTGGTTGATACAGGTATTCATTATAAAAAATGGACAAGAGAGCAAGCAATAGATTATATGAAAACAAAGACAGGGATGTCTGATACTGAGTGCAGGGTTGAGATAGAAAGATATATAGTTTGGCCAGGCCAAGCCCTGAGCTATAAAGTAGGAATGATCAAAATTTTAGAACTTAGAAAAAAAGCTATGGATGCTCTTGGTGACAAATTTAATATCAAAGATTTCCACTCAGCAGTTTTGGATCATGGAATACCGCCTCTATTTATTGTTGAACAAAAGGTTGATGAGATGATTGAGGAGACTCTAAATTCCTAAAAATTCTCTGGTATTTTTGCAGTGAATTGTTTGTAATAAGTTTTTAAACTTTCTAAGTCTTTCTGCATATTATCACTAGGCTGAAAGAACTTATCTAAGACTATCCTTTTGGTTTTAAAATCAAAAGCAGCTACAAAAATTTTTGCATCAACAGCTTCTGCTATTCTCAAGAAGCCCGTTCTCCATTTCTCTGTTTTTGATCTTGTTCCTTCAGGAGCCATTGCTATAAGAGAGCCTTTTAATTTTTCCATATTATTAATAGCCTCTCTTACCAATCCTGAGCCAGGATTATTTTTATCAACGGGTATTCCGCCCATATATTTTAAAAAGCGGCCTAAAAATATTTGTTTAAAAAGAGTGTGTTTGCCAAAGTAAGATATTTTTGCGTCAAGCCCTATTATTGCAGCAAACCCAAAAATACCATCCCAATTTGATGTATGAGGAGCGGCAATAATAACTAGGTTTTCATTTTTTTCCATTTCAGGAACCATGCCTTCAACTTTCCATCCAAATAATTTTAATAATAACTTTCCTAAAAATTGAACGATTTTAGGCCTATAAGCTCTGAAAGCATGAGGTATTTGACTAGAAGAAACAGTTGAGCTGATTTTTTTCATTATTTAGGTTTTCGGTCTTTTAAATAATATGGCATGTATATCAGATAACATACTATTACTGCCAATAGGTATATATCTATCATATGAAATGGTGCTGGTCGCATAAATGCTGTTACGTTATCTCCAATAGGTTTTTCCATTAAGAACCAGTAGTTGGCGGGCTCCCCTAATAAGTTATTTATGACATACATGAAACCCAATAAGAATGTCCCAAAAATTAATACTCTATGGACGTCCTTTAGATGCGGTCTTTGGTTATCCAAAATCATTGCATAAGACACCCCTAGGATAATCATCATATGACCTATCTGATTTTGTATATATGGAACATATGGAAATCCATATTCTACATCTGGTGTAAGTATAGACATGCCTCCGCCAGCTATTCCAAAGAAAAAAGCAAACAAAAAGAACTCTCTTTTTTTGGTTAGCAAATAAATCAAAATTGAGAAAGATGAGAAATCACACAGATGAAGAGGTAACCCCAATTTCCAATTCCCAGATAGGTAACCTTCTCTATAAAGATCCATGCCTTGATTAATCAAAATAAAAAATATAATTCCATACGCCAGGTTCTTTTTTGCCTTTTCACTAGAATTGATAAAGAGCTTTGGAATGTAAATAATTCCTAGCAAGCATAGAAAAACAATTACTATATGAGAAGTGCTTAATAAACTAAGCGGCTGCATAAAAGACTGATTTCCCCTTATGAATTATGGAGAGTCAGGTAATTCCTCGTATTGAAGTTGATCATATGGATTTTGAACACCTATGGCATCTGGGTGAACAACAGAAATATCTATGTCACTTCCATAGTCTCCGGTTATAAAACCCTGAACAGTTTCTTTTGGGCTTAGATATATTGTTGCAAACCTTCCATTTTTTGCATAAACAAGCGTTACCTCTTCCCCAACTTTTGATGAAACAAGCCTCCATCCTGTTGAAAGAGTTTCTGTACCATAAAAAATTAAATTTTCAGCTGGACTGTAATTTGAAGTAAGAATAATCCTGCCTGAAATTGCCTCTCCGGTTCCCAGCAACACAGTAGGCTCCTTGATAATTTCAGCATCCTCAGGAAGTGGCAAATCCTCTAACAAATATGCTATTACTTTTCTTTGATTGGCTTGATACTCGTCAGTGACTAATGCGCAGCTAGAAGCAAATAGAACAAAAACAAGCGGAAGAATGTATAGTTTATTTTTCATTGTAAAAGTATTGCATTTTTTTTATAAGAATTCACTTTTTTTTTAAGATTTAGATAAAAATATGTAAAGTTTATTTGACATTATATTTTTTATAATCCTATAATCGTCTTGAGGAATCAATTATGGCTAAAATTACATTTTACGGTGGCTGGGTAGATTTAAAATCTCTTAATAAAGAAGATAAAAAAAATTATAAGCTATCTATGCTGTTTTTTCTTTTGGGCGCGTTATGCTGGGGCATTCATTTGAGCGGAACTGATATTGGATTATTGGCAATCGGGAACATAAATGATACATCCGGCACCTTTACTCTCATTAGAATTTCTATAGTTGTTTTGTGGATAGTGGCTGTTATATATTACATGAAATTTTATAAAACTCAGGATGAGCTATTTAAAAGGTATCAAGAATATACACTAAGCTGGGGGGCTTTATCTTTCATAGCCCTAGGTCTTGTTATTTCACTACTTTCACCATATTTTGCCTTTAAGCCTTCTTTTTATGAGTTCTTTTTAGCTTTTGTAATTGGATCTTTAATTGGTGGTTATCGTTTTCATAAAACATATCTTTCCTAACATGGACAATAATCTTAAGAAGCTAAGAAAAGCTAGAGGCATTAGTCAAGGCGACTTGGCGCACCAGCTAAATGTTAGCAGACAAACCATTAATTCAATTGAAAATGGAAAGTTTGATCCCTCCCTCTCATTAACTATTGGGCTGACTAGATTTTTTAAAGTCTCTCTTGAAGAGATATTTATATTTAAAGATTAGATTACAAATAAACTTTACCAAACTGGTTTGAAGTAAAGTCCTCCCATAATATAGATTCCTGCTTTGTGAATCCTCTTTTGGGTATTTGATTTTTGAAATACATTTCTAAACAGCTACAAACACCGGATGCTGTGGTTCTCTGAATGGCACTAAATCTTTCATCGCCATAGATTTTTCTTAAATAGGTTTTTTCTTGAAGGATTCCATCTATTTCTCCAATAACTTTAACGAAAAATATAATTACATCGTTTGTTGTTCTTGGGACCTCTTTGTCAAATAATTTTTCTAGCACATCTTTGTTTTTTTTAAGATGCAGGTCATTAAATAAAAATTTCATGTGGTTTAAATGGCCGGGGTATCGGATTGTTTTATAGCTCAGGTTGTCAACTTTGTTCTCATACGTTTCACACATTGTGGCGCAACCTCCACTAGTATTAAAGGCTTCGTAGCTCTCTCCTTCTATTATCATTTTTTCAGCGCCCTCTAAAGGCATAACCTTGATACACTTCCCTTCATAAATAGCATCCGCCTCATTACAGTACTCATTGATTAATCCATTTGTGGACCAACTTAAATAATAGCTCATTTCATTTGTGGTGAATCTAGGTAATGCTCCCACTCTCATCATAACCTCTGAAACATGATCAAAGTCTTTCATTAAAGATGCAGCACATATATTTATAGCACCTGGAGCTAATCCGCATTGTGGCATCATCACATTTTGTGATTGTATGCCTCTAATAAAATCAGTTGTCTCAACATCTTCGGTTAGGTCAAAATATCCTATGTTGAGTTCTGCTGCAACAGTCCCTATGTTTTTATTTATTGCAAAGGGGCCGGCTGAGATAACAGCATCTATATCTTTTAAAAAATCTTTAACTTGATTGATGTCTCTTGCATCAAAACCTTCTGTTATATCTCCTTGTTTAATTTCGTATGTGTCCTTTAAGAGCTCTTTAATGGCCCACCCAATGTTCCCCTTCCCAATTATTGCGACCTTATTTTTCATCAAACTCTACTCCTTGAGCAAGTGGTAATTCAGAACCATGATTTACTGTAGCTGTAACTCTCCTCATGTAAGTTTTCCAGGCATCTGATCCAGACTCTCTTCCGCCACCTGTATCTTTTTCACCACCAAAGGCTCCACCTATTTCAGCTCCGCTGGTGCCTATATTTACGTTTGCAATTCCACAGTCACTCCCCTCGGAACTTAAAAATAACTCTGACTCTCTTAGATCGTTTGTGAAAATAGAACTACTTAGTCCCTGCGCCACATCATTTTGCATATTGATTGCATCTGTTAGTTTATTGAATTTTTTAACATACAAAATTGGGGCAAACGTTTCATTCATCATTTCATCAATAATACTGTCCACCTCAACAATTGCTGGCTCAACATAAAATTCTTTAGGGTCTTCAATATCAAGTCTAGATCCCCCAATAACTTTTATGCCCCTTTCTTGAAGCGACGCAATTATTGCTTGCATTGATCTAAAGCTCTCTTCTGAAATTAATGGGCCAAGCTGAGAGGAAGCATTTGAGGGATCGCCAATTGTTAAAGTTTGGTAATAAGCAAATAGCTTTTCCATAAATGTTTCATATATGTTTTCATGAACAAATAAACGTCGCAAGCTAGTGCACCTTTGGCCAGTTGTGCCACAAGCCGAAAAAGTTACTCCTTTTACAGTCAGGTCAAGATCAGCGGTCGGACAAACTATAGCTGCATTATTTCCGCCCAGCTCAAGTAAAGTTCTTCCAAGTCTTGCTGCAACTAAAGGTGCAAGCTCCTTGCCCATTTGAGTGCTCCCTGTTGCAGAGATTAACGGAAGGTTGTTATCTTTACATAAAGCAATGGCCTCTTCATTGCCTCCAGTTAATATTTGAACTAAATCTTTATATTCTCGCGCAACTTTATCCCAGGCCTCTTTTATGGCAAAAGCACATTGATTTGAGTGAGGGCTTGGTTTCCAAATGATGCTGTTGCCGCATACTGCTGCTAAACAAAAATTCCATGCGAATACAGCCATTGGAAAATTGAAAGCAGTTATGCACCCGACCACTCCTATGGGCTGCCAAATCTCTTGAAGTCTATGCTCGGGTCTTTCGCTTGGCATAGTCAAACCATAAAGCTGTCTGCTAAGGCCGGTTGCAAAATCGCACATATCTATGGCTTCTTGAACTTCGCCCTCGGCTTCAGAAGCTATTTTTCTTGCTTCAATAGTTATGATTTCAGCAAGAACTTTTTTTCTAACTCTAAGCTCATCACCGAACTGTCTAATTATTTCGCCTCTTTGAGGTGCTGGAACCTTCCTCCACTCAAACGAAATATCCTTAGATTTCTGAACTATTTTCTTATAGGCATCATGATCCATTAATTCTACCTTTAGATATTCTAAATATTTGATAAAGACCAAATAGACCAAAGATTATAACGTATGCCATATAGAAATTAATAACCAAGGGGTCTTCAATCGAATCAACAAAGGGATCGCTTAGTGGCAGCCTTTGCAATACCTCTGCAGTTGTAGGGAGCATGCTAAAGAATACCGTTCCAGTTAAGGCTAATTGTTTTAAGTAAATATTTAAAAAACCAAAGATATTGAATCTCTCTAATACCCATGCAAAGAGCACTGCAAGAATTGTGATCACAGAGAGCCAATGCGCAGTATTAAAAGAACCCGTTGCCCCATATAAAAGAAATGAAGACCCACATGTTAGCAACGTGCTGATTAAATAAAAATATGCAAGCTTGTTGTCTATATAGATAAACTTATATCTTATAAGAAGATAAAGGCCTACAACTATTGCTGCCGTTCCAAGAATAGTATGAAACCATCCAATTAAAGAAATTCCACCAAACATATGCCCCCTATTTACATAGTGTTTTTCTATCTTACTATAATTTACCTGATAGGTAATTTTGTAAAATTCTTATCTTTTTCTTGCCGCCAAAGTATTCTATTTCATCATCATCAAAGGTTTTTATGCTTTCTATCAAGTCATTTCTAGCTTTGGGAAATTTGAAAATGGCATGCAAGGGCTGAAACATTAGATTAATGGTAAACAGAGAGTATTTCTCATGAAACCTGCACAAGGTTTCTTTTTCTGACCTAATAAACCAAGTTTCAGGATTGGGATTAAGTTCGCCCTCTTCTCTTAAATGAAACCGATCTGTATCTCCGTGAACAAGCCAATTTTGTCTTTTAAATGGCTTCATGGGTGGGGACTGTCTAATGAATTTAGATATTCTCTCTCCGATCTTTTCATTTAATGTTGAAACTGGATCATGGATATTATGAAGAGATTTGCCAATCTTGGACTGAACATTCCAATAACTTGGGGAACAAACGCATGCGGCAATAAGCTCTTGATCGCCATCGGATCTTACTATGCATAAATCATCTTGAATCATAAGACTCATATCAGCTATTAGATCAGGGTAGTTTTTAGTATTTGCTTTTATAAAGTTATTGAGAATGTCTTGGGCTTCTTCAGAACCATCTATAGTTGCAACAACTGTATTATATGAGGCCTCTAATAAATTTTTCTTGTGTTCATGAAGGCTTGGATTTATTTTATTATCCAGCCATTCTGAACGTGGAATTGGTTGAAGTCCCAATCTGTATTTTGGCTTACCCTCATACCATGGTGGGTCTTGCCAAAAAAAGGGGTCAATCGTTTGTGTCACTCTACTTGTTTTGCTTGTTTGAACCAGGCGCCTTAAATATAGGCCATAACAATTGATAGCTTATAGGCGCATCAAAAAGATTTTCTACGCCGATTTGTTTAGGATATTTTCTAGTTATCTTTGCGGTACCAAAAATCATATCCCAAATAAATAATAAATTTCCATAGTTTCCTTTGTAATGAGTATTTTCATCTGAGGCATACTTTCCATGATGAGCCCAATGTGTTGATGGGGTTGAAATTGTTCTCTCAAGCACCCACATTATTGGATGCATCCATCTAATCTCATATAGCTTTTTATCCCACCTAAGATCAGTATGCGCCCCAAAGATAACAACTTGCTTAAGCACAATGTAAAAAGCATATACCCAACCTGATCCCATATAAAATAAAATACCTGCAAACCATAGGCCTGGCATTAAGAGGTAGTAGAACAATCCATTTCTATAAACTACTCTTATAGATAAATATTCTGGATCATGGTGCGGCCTGTGAAGATTGTAGAGAATTGGAACAGAGTGACAGAGCCTGTGCCACGCATATTGAGTTAGATCGTCAAATATTAGCAATAGACCGAAGATTGCAAATACACTCCAGTCAGCAATTATCCCTTTGGTCTCTGGAGCTAGAGTGTCAGCTAAACCATAGGCCAATAAAAAAGCAAGGGGTTGAGCAAAAAATAGAACTTGGAAAAAGCTAAAAAACTCAACAACACCATCTTTCGCTCTCTGATTTTCTTTATTAAAAAAATTAGTAAAAACCATTTCCAAACAAACAATGGAAAAAAATATTATCAAAACGATTATTTGATAGGTTTCCATACCTAAAGAATCTTATGTTTTCCCATGATAATTTCTATAAACATCAAATGGTCACCAATAAAGCTATAAAAAGGGTATTTAAAGGTTGCAGGTTTGTTTTTTTCAATAAAAAAATGGCTTATCCATGCAAGCCCATAACCGCTCAAGAGACTTAATATAATATATACAAAATCAAATGTTCTAAAAAAATTAAACAAGAAATATAACGATATTGAAGTGCCAATAAAATGAAGAAGTTTTGTGGTTTTGTGGCTATGCTCAGATAAGTAGTATGGATAAAAATCTTTAAAATTTGTGTACCTTTTTTCCATTTTAGTCTCCTTAATTTAATTGACGGTTGATTGTGCAATTGCTCTAAACATAGCAATGTGAGCATCTTTTGATTCGGGTCTTTCAGATGTAAATCTATGATTAGACGAAGTTTTAGCTATTACAACATTGGTAACTGGATCAATATAAATATACTGGTTATAAACTCCAGCAGCTGTATAGTCTGTGCTGGGAAATCCAGGCACCCACCATTGATATCCATACCCCCAAGTGTCAGATGACAATTCACCAGCCATCGGTTGGAGATGAGGAGCATCCGGACTATGTGATGCTTTGACCCACTTGGTTGGAACTATCTGCTGTCCTTCCCATAAGCCTTTATTTAAATATAGTTGCCCAAACTTTGCGTAGTCTCTTAGAGTGGCATTTAAGCCTCCCAGAGCCATAGCATCACCAACAGAATCTGTAAGATAATAAGCCTCACCCTCCATGCCTATCTGGCTCCAAATTTCTTCATACAAATATTCTTCAAGAGGTTTATTTGTTACTTCCATTAAGAGCATCCCTAGCATTTGTGAGTCTATGCTTACATACTGATTATATGTTCCTGGCCTCCTTTCATTCTCGAGAGTTTTAGCGAAATCTCTAAAGGGCTTTCCAAGGGCTACGGCTTCTCCAAACTTATTGATGTCTGATTCAGGGTCCCCATAGTCTTCATCAAACTTAATCCCAGAAGACATTTGTAAAAGATTTTTAATCGATACCCCATCATAGCCAGTACCTTTAAAGTCTTCCAAGTACTTTGTTATCGGATCATCGATGCTTTCTATAAGACCGTCCTCTATAGCGATACCAACAAGCGCAGATAAAAATGATTTTGCAACTGACCATGAAATGTGCTGGCTAGAAACATCATTACCGTTCCAATAATTCTCATAAAGCATAACGCCATCTTTTAGAACAATTAGTCCATCTGTCTTGTAATGGGCTAATGCGTCTACTAAATTGTATTCTTGTCCATTATTGTTATAGGTCTCAGGAAGCTCATACATAGCTTTTTGAAATATATACGGACTATCAGAAGCCTTGATGTTATCTGTGTGATGAAATAGATCTTTCATATTTATAAAGTTATGAGCAATCCTATCTTCATTATATAAATTCATTACATTATTTAATCGGATTATATTTGGCCCATAAAAAATCCCAAGACAAAGAACTATTAATCCTAAGACTAAGAAATAACGCTTCATTAAGATTTTGGAAGATTGCACATGGCACAGATTTTGTTATTTGATGGGTCACGCAAATATCCTAAATATGCCTTAATCCCTCCGCCCTCTCTTACTCCAGGAGGGTCTTCACAAGGTGTGCCTCCATTTTCTTGGCCAACTTTATGCCATTCGTTAATGGTATCGCCATCTTCTGCTTTAAACCCAATCGTTGCTCCATTTCCATGTGAGGCTGGATTGCCATCTAAAGGTTCAGATATTAAAAAAGTAACCCCTCCAAGGAAGTACATATATCTAACCACTCCGCCATGTCCTACATGCTTTAGACCAGGCTTAACTCCTAATACTCCAAGAGTAGCATCATAAAATTTTCTAGACTCTTCTATGTTGGTCGCTCCCAACATTATGTGATTAAACATCATTTCCCCCCTATATTTTATAAATCATGTAATTCTTTTACTTTTATCTTTCTACTATATTCTAATTAAAATTATTGCGGAACCTTTTTAAAAAAAACAATATTCTTATCCTCTATCCAATATTTCCAGTTTTTTTGCTTTGCTATAACTTTAAATGTTTCTTGAGAATAGAATACAACATGTGTTGGATCTCTTCTGTAGTACCAATTTTCAAAATCTTTTATATTTGAAAGAAATGAAGTCATGATTACCAGTATTCCATTTTCTTCAAGCATAGATTCCATTGATTCAAATTCTTTGTGTGGATTGAAAAAATGTTCAGCTGCTTCGGTGCAAGTTATGAAATTATATTTATTGTTAAAAATAGATTTGTTTGGATAAAAGAAAGGGTCATAAAGATCAACCAAGTAACCATCTTTGTTTAAAATATCTGCAAGAGCTGGGCCATGTCCACATCCAAAATCAAGACCTTTGCTGGCTTTATCTATATTTTTTTTAAGTGGGTCAGTAACTCTTGATAAAAAGGATCTATAGTCAGGATCATCTATTGAGTTATTGTGCTCGAGATACCTTTCTTTCTCCTGCTTTGAATCAATGTGGTGACTGGGGTCAGTAAATACCGCGCAGCAATTGTTACACCTCCAATATTTCTTTGGGTCTTTTTTGGTTACAAAATAATTAGTATCTTCACTGCGACAAACCTTGCAATCCATTTTTAAAACTTAATCTTCTATAACTTTTTTAATGCCTTCAATTGATATTAGCATCCCATGATGAATGCCTGCTGAAAACTCGGGAGGATCAATTTCAGTAGTCCAGGTCAGTTGGGATTTATCTTTTTCAAGATGATTGATTTGCATGGTCGCTAAATGATGATTGATTTTAGCTGGTGATTTTACTGCTGAGTACTTCAATATCATATTCTCATCATCCTTTAATAGAATCTCTTCTGCCACCTCTCCTATGCCATCCATGCTAAAAGATCTTATATTGCCTTTAAGAGATATTGAGTTAACAGAAGGAACCCAGTCTGATCTGGTAACATCAGACAAAATATTCCAGAGCGCTTCCGCTGAGCAATTAAATATATTTACTTCTTTGAGGGTTTTCATAGTCTCATCTTATCATTTTTCACAATTTAGGCATTCACGATGAAATTAAAAAATGATAAAAGAGGTCTTTTGCTGTTGACTTAAAAACCGTAAGGTGGTGTTTGTGCTGGAGAAGGGTTTTGTTGTATTGGCGGAAGAGTTGATAGGTTTTAAGTTCTGGAGAGGTGTTGGTCACTTGAGCCTAAAAGAGATTTATATATCTTTTCAATGCAGATAGAATAGATTTCAAATATATTACATCAAGCCCATGGCAAAAATTCATAACTCAGATAAAACAAATTTTGATGACTATTTTGAGGAAATAAATCAAATGTTTCAGCCTGATGCTGCACAAAAATTTGTTTATCTTACTGGAGCTGCTGGCACTGGAAAAACTACCTTAGTTAAAAAAATAATAGAAGAGAATGATCTTAAAAAAATTGTTGTTGCTCCTACCGGTATAGCAGCTTTAAACATTGGAGGAGCTACTATTAATTCAGCGTTTAGAATTGGCTTTGATACTTTTCCTGTGATTACAGAGTCAAATGATCCGCGCTTTAAAAAACTGTTAAGAAATCTTGAGCTATTGATCATTGACGAAATATCAATGGTAAGAGCGCCTATGCTTGATGCAATATCTGAAACTCTAAAATTGCATAGAAATTCTGATGAACCATTTGGTGGAATCCATATTCTTGCATGTGGGGACTTGTTTCAACTGCCGCCTGTGGTAAAAGAAGATGAAGAACAAGCAATATACGAAAAGTACGAATCAATATACTTTTTTAGCTCAAAGAGCTTTAAAGAGATTAAGAGTCCGTCTTTTTATGAACTTACCTATTCATTTAGACAAAGTGATGACAGTGACTTTTATGAGCTGCTCAACAATATTCGTCTTGGAAATGATTTAGAAAAAACAATTAATAAAATTAATGGGGCCTGCTTTAACCCTTCTAATTACGAAGAATCTGCTTTGATAGTAACATCAAGGCGCTATAGAGCAGATCAAATAAATGAAGAAATGCTCAACACAATTGATGGGCCTGCAACCTCAGCAAAAGCGGAGGAGCTTGGAGAGCTAAAAGAAAGTGAGCTTCCTGCACCAAGAAACTTAAGGATTAAAGAAGGTGCAAAAGTAATGTTTATTAAAAATGATAGCGAGGGTAGATGGGTAAATGGAACGGTTGGTAAGGTTATTGATTGCAAAGATAAAAAGAGAAAAACCATAAAGGTTGAAGTTGATGGAAAAACATTAAATGTTAAGAGAGAAGAATGGAATAAGATCAGATATATTTATGATGATTATGATGATGAGATGGAAGAAGAGATAGTTTCTTCATATCGCCAATTTCCAATAAAACTAGGTTGGGCTGTAACTATTCATAAGGCCCAAGGGCTTACCTTAGAAAGTTGCTCAATCGACTTAGGCCAAGGGGCTTTTGCAACTGGCCAAACATATGTAGCGTTGAGTAGATGCAAAACTCTTGGCTCGGTTAATTTGTATCAGGAACTTAAAAAGACCGATGCACTTGTTGATTCAGCAATAATTGATTTTCACAAAAATTCGTTTTAGCTTTCTTCAATTTTATCTAGTTCTTCTGCAAAAGCAGCCCTAACTTTTTCATTTTTGTTTGCCATAAATCTATAAAGATGTTTTTTATTTTTAATGGTGCATGCATTTCCATTTATATCTATAGGCGGCCTAAATTCTATGTAAGGCGTTGCAGCAATTGCTTTTGAAATAAAGACGCCACAGCTTTTAAAATTATATGTATTATCTTTTCTGTTATGTCTAAGACACATTGATTTGTGAGACTTAATATTTTCAACCCCACCATCAGTCTTAATATCGAAATTTACTATGGCATAACCACTAATTTTTACAGCTGGATACTCTGGTCTCATAACTTGTTTAAGTTTTGTTGAGCATCCATCTTGCTCAATGGATGAGGTATTTGCGCCAAAAGAAACTATTGCTAAAAAAGCTACTATTGATTTTTTCATTTAATTTGCTCTTGCTAATTCCTTTTT
Source organism: Gammaproteobacteria bacterium (assembly GCA_965658385.1). GTDB lineage: Bacteria > Pseudomonadota > Gammaproteobacteria > Magnimaribacterales > D2472 > CAJQGY01. The sequence goes on along the minus strand of CBFHRY010000003.1, from coordinate 17,301 downwards.
TAATCTTTGGCGAAAAGGAAAGTCATCAACAGTAATTGTATGCCTTGGTGTATCTATTTGATTAACATCTGGGTTGTCTAATTCTTTTTTAATAAGAATATCTATTGGTTTTTTTGGCCTCCAAGAACCCTTAAGATGTTTCGCAGCAAGCTTGGATTGAAGCTCAGCGCCCGGCCAAATGCAGCCCAGTGGCTGAAATAGACCAATGAAATAAAGATTTTTAATATTTGCTGGAATCATTTTATGCAATAAAGGAACCTTGCCCTCTTCAAATGATAAAAATTCTTTATCAAAAAATTTATGTTTAATTTTAAAGCCGGTGCAAGCTATGACAACATCGAAGTCGTCTTTTGTTCCATCAATAAAGTGAACTGTATTACCATCAAATCTCTCTATGTCTTTATGGGGTGATACCTTTCCATGCCTTACAGCATAATAAAGCTCTGAGTTTACAGTTGGATGAGTTCCAAATAAATTTTGTGACGGCTCTTGAAGGCCTATATCTTTATTTTTACCCTGAAAAATCTGTAGCATAAGCTTGGTAAATGGTTCTCTCAAAAATGATGGCATCCATCTATTTTTAAGCGCATACATATCAACGGGTAATCCATACATAAATTTTGGTATCAGGTAATAGCCTCTTCTCCAACTGATATGAGTTTCCTTCGATACTCTGGCGGTCTCTACAGCAACATCGCATGCTGAATTGCCTCCTCCAATAACAAGAACCTTTTTATCAGTAAATGGTTTAGCAGATTTAAAATCATGTGAATGAATATATTCACCTGCAAAATTACCTGGGTATTCAGGGTATCTCGGTTCATGGTGATGGCCATTGCAAACAACCAACCCATCATAATGGTCCTCATGTATTTCATCATTATTTAGATTTTTCCAAGTGATTTGCCAAGAGCCATCTTTATTTTGACTGCAATGACTTACCTCTGTCCCAAATTTAATTAATTTTTTAATATCAAAATGATCTGCATAGCTATTAAAATAATTAAGAAGTTCTGTATGTGATGGATAATCAGATGCTGATTCTGGAAGCGGATAATCTTCATAAAAAGATGTATATTTTGAACTAATAATATGAGTTGTTTCAAATACACTTGAGTGCCCAGAGGGGTCGTTGAACCTCCAGTTTCCTCCTACTCCACTACATCTTTCAAAAGCTGTAACTGAGAACCCAGCCTCTGCAAAATTTTTAATGGCGGTGATTCCAGATGGCCCCGCCCCTATGACTGCAACTTTTTTCATTAAATTTATTATAAGAGAAGTCTGAGCAAAATATACAAAGTTAGATAATTAGTTCAAATGCTCAATAAGTAGTGTTGGCACTCCATGGCAATGTGATTTAACTGTAATGACCTTCGAGTTTTCCTTTACTCCTTTTTTAACCGATGTTGCTTCAATGCCGTCGGCAAAAAGTCTTTTGTGGGCCTCATCTATATCATCAACCTCCCAAGCAAGACCCCACAATGAATCGTTTGGCTCTTTATCATCTTTTGATTCAACAACCTCAATGGTTGTTTTGTTTAATCTAAAGAAAAGCATTCTTTTGTCCCAATGATCTATGTGCTTATCTAGCGCAAGTTTGATATTAAAAACATCTTTGTAAATTTTTATAAAGCCATCTGCATCGTTTGTGTTAATAACCAGATGATCTAATTTTGATACCACAGACGAATTAGAGAGATCTGGTTTAGGCAATTCTCCATGTATATGCTCTATGATGAAAGAAAATATACCTCTTGTTAAATCGGGTGGTAAAAAAAGGTTTTTCCATTTTCTAACTTGGTCGCTATTAAAGTTTGTGCCAACACCCTCGGAAGGCTCATTAATTAAAAATGACTTATTTTTGAGATCATTTGCAGTCTTTGATATATCGTCTGTGCCAAGAACCATTCCAATTAATCCTTCTCCATTTTCTTCTAAAGCATGGTTAACCAGCATAGCTCCGAGACCATCTCCGCTTGCTGAAAGTAGTTCAAAATAAGTGTTGTTGAAATTAAATAAAGAGTTGGTGGTTCCGAGTTCTTTATGCTCCCCTCTCCAAACGGGATCGACTCCAAAAACTTTTGCATAATCAGTTTCGGCTTTATCTAGATCCTCTACGGCGATTATTAAATGATCTAAAGTTTTTATCATAATATAAGCCTGTGGTTTTTTATGTTTTTCTACCTAAAATAGATTTGAGGTCATTGCAATCAATATAACTATTGATCCAGCCCAGACAAAAGATCGGAGTGGTTGTCTGTCAGGGCCCTGTGACTCTTTAGACTTATTATCAAGACCAAGCCCTAAGACGTATATAACTGCAAATATTAATCTGGCTATTAACCAGTAAAGGGCAAGCATTGTATTTTCATCAACACTTAAAACAATTGATAGGATTGCTAAAGTCAGATAAACAGGCAAAGATTCGCTTAAATTTTTAAGCGCTTTACCCGCCCTTTTTGCATAACCCGTTCCAGCCTTTAATGCATTCGGCAAAATTAGTTGAATAAGATATAAAAGTAATGCTAATGAAATAAATGTAACCATGTATATAACCTCAAATTGTTATGCTTAAATTGATTCTAAATTATAAATCACCGAGAGCTGATTCTAGCCAATCCATCCTAGTCTCATACCATGCCTTCATATGATCAACCTCTTCTTGATAAGTATCAAATATAACTGGGTTAGGCCAAACATAAACACCAATGGTTTGCCATTTGTCATCATTTTCTTCCTGTGCCCATTTTAATTTTTCTGCATATGTATCAATTTTATTTAGAATATAGTCCCTGTTGTTATTAAAATATTCAAATCTATTTCTTACTGCTTCAACGAACGCAGGGTCTTCAAATAAGCGCTCGTACCAAGGGTTGTATTTAACCCACCATCCCTCAGGATATCGACTATCTGCATAATCAACATTGCCAAAAGATAAATCAAAATCCCATAAAGGCCCCATTTTTATTTTCTCTCCAGGCATAACGTTTAGAAAAATACTTGAGAAAAACATTGAATCAACATTTTTTGTTATCTCACTAATCAAAAACCAATCAATGAAACTTTCCATATCTATATATTGCCTATATCCCGTTGCCTCATCTGCAAAATTTTGGCTAAACAAGTTATTTTCAAAATTAGTAATAAGATTTTCTATGTATACAAATTCATCTGATCCAGCATCTAGGTTTGGTTCTTTAATATTGATAATAAACCTTTCTGTTACAGCGCTTTCAAAATACACATCGTCTGAATCAAGATTCTCTAATTGGTCGAGCTCAAGTAAATATCCGGTGTCACCAATGGCAACTCTGTTATCACCTTCTTCAACTTTTTGAGTTATGTTGTAAGTACCATTGTAATCACCGTTGATATAAACCTCTGCAAATTCTGCCTCAGGAGTCCAATCCAAATGGCTTATGTAGCCCATCTCAAAAGCAATTGTATTTCTAAGCATTGTTTTATCGGTATATTCTGCTAGAAAGAGCCATTTCTTATCATTTGGCATTCCTAGAAACTCTGCTTTATCGTCCAGCTTCATTTGGAAGGGTTTTTTCGGAAACTCCCAAGTGGAATTACCCCTGCCTCTAATCTTCATGGAAGCGCTTGGAAAATTTTCATAATTCCTGCCGCCATCTATATTAGTATCCCCAAGCACATAATCATCTTTTGAATCTATTTGCATTGATCCATCTGTTTCTATGTACACAATAGGCAAGCCGGTAAATTTGGTTAAGTTAATTTGATAAGTCTCGCTATCGCCATCTTTGTTCAAAACTTTTACATTTACTATATCTGTAAAATTGTTTCTGGTTATTCCACTTTCTTGCTCAACATCGTTAATCTGAATGCTGCTGCCTATAAATTCATAGGTTGCTGCAAGCCCATCTAGCGATATGTTGAAAGGAACTCTGCCAAAAAAAGCGCTCTCAGACTGTTCTTCAAGAGCAATATCATTTTCTAACTGATTATTATCTTCTAACAGAAATGAAACACTTGATAGTTTTGGGGCTGGTGCTGGTGGCTCCATAACAATAACATCAAGGCTTGCTGTGGCAGGTTGTGTGCCCACTTCACCAGAGCAGGTTAGTATAAATGTATAAGTTTTTGCTTCTTGTAACTGCAAGCTTTCACTACCAGTAGAAGCTTTTTGGCCATCCCAGTCGCCACTAGCCATACATGTGCTTGCATTATTGCTACTCCAAGTTATTGCAATAGATTCATTTGTAAATATAGAGTTTGACGATGAATTAAAAGTGGGTATTGAAGGGTTGGTTGGCGGCTGAACTGGGGCTGGCTCTGAAGACGAGCCTGAGCCACCCCCGCAGGCTGTAATAAGAATAAACAGAACAAAACTAGATAATAATCGGTTCATTGATTTATGTAGTTGATATGGCTATATCATAATTCACTTTGCAGAGTATGCAAAAAAATTTGGTGTAACCTTTACTAATCTAGCCCTTTAAAAAAACCACCCACATTTCCTCTTAAGTCTGCATTCCAATCCGCTAACTTATCCTTCATATCAGGTTTAATATCGCCCAAAACAATAAAGTTCTTAATTTCAAAATATTCTGGAAACTCTTTAACAAGATGGCTTTCAGAGTGATTTTCTAATCTTAGTTTGGCAGCATCGCTATCTTCAAACATTTCTATTAATGTTGCTGACTTCTCATCTTCGGATAGAAACCATTCAAATCTTATGGTTTTGGGTTCTGAGCAATTAAAAACATAGGGAGAAGAATTTTCCCTCATAAACCATCTAGTCTCATTTACGCTTTTAATGAGTCCCAATTCAAAAATATAAGTAATTATCTTGTTTTGTTTATTTAGTTCATTCATTCGTTTCTATATCATTAATCGTAATTATTCCACTGTCATTGAGTAGATTTAACTGTCTACTTTTTAGATTATAAAATTTAATCAAGAAATCAAGATGCTTCTTTTTCATCTTTATTTTTTGGTTTTCGCCAACCCAGCGCTGCTCCAATTGCAACACCTACAGCTATCCACACTGGTTCATTGGTTGCGGCAAAAACTGCTACGCCTATCGCAGTACCAACACCAATCCAGTTACCGCCATTATCAGAATTTTTAAATTTTTTACTCATATTATGTAGACACCTTTATCTACTCCACCGTCATTGAGTGTTTTCGTTTGCAGAATAAATTTGTTGTAGAAATTTATATATTTTTTATCCATATAAAAAATTATACAATGATTTTAATTGTAACCTTTACTTCTCATATAATTAATGATAAGTTTGCGTTACATTTTAGTGAGGAGAGGAAAATGGGTCTTGAAATATTAATACCGGTATTAGGAATAATGACAGGAATAATAGTGCCTGTATCTGTCTTTGTTTGGTTATATTTTGAAAGCAAGGATAAGAATAGAACAATATTGGAGATATCGAAAAACATTGATGATCCTTCAAAAGTCGAAGACTTAATAGGCATGCTTGATGAAAGAAAAAAAGAACCAATTGATTATAGAAGAACTGGGGTTGTTACATTATTTACTGGTGTGGGTCTTTTTCTGTTTGGTGTATTTTTTCTAGGTTCAGTGCTTAAAGGTGTTGGAGCATTAGTTGCTGCTATTGGTTTAGGACAAATAATTGCTGGTTATCTTTACCCAAACACAAGTGAAGAATTAACAAATGCAGTTGAAGACTTCGAAAAGAAATAATTTTGGGCAAAGATCATAAAAAACTTCTAAACAATCTTGAGGAACTTCGTAAGAATGCAGGGTTAACTCAACAGGAATTATCTGAGAGTGCTGATGTTTCTAGAAAAAGCATTAATGCAATTGAGAACGGAATATATGTCCCTTCTACTGTTCTTGCTTTAAAAATTTCTAAAACTCTTGGATGTAAGGTAGAGGATTTATTTAGATTGCCAAATAATTAATTCTGCAAACGAAACTACTCCACCGTTACTGACTGTTTTCGTTTGCAGAATAAATTTCTTGTAGAAATTTATGTATTTTTTGTCCACGTAAGAATTATACAATAATTTATCTTGTAACCTTTACTTCTCATTAAGATAGTGATAAGTTTACGTTACATTTAATTAATTAAGGAAATAAACTAACCATGAATTTTTATACACGTTTTTTAATGTTATTTTTATGTGGAGTCGTACAAGTCTTTTTTGCAATTCATCTTTTATTTGATTTAGGTATATTACAACTTCCATCTAATCTAATGTTCATACCTGGAATACTTATAATTTTAACGTCTATTGTTTTAGTAATATCTTATTACTATGGTAAAGAAGGAATAAATAATAAACTTTATGACGAATATGCAGCAGATAGATTTTATAGATTAGGCAATTTAGGGTACGCACTTAACGGCATAGGTTTATTTATAATATTTAGCATTCAAGATTACCAAAACTGGGATATCCAAATCGCATCAAATATGATTTTACAAATTGCTGCTTATGCTTGGTTAATTTTTGGAGTGCTTTTAATATGGTTTGCAATAGGTGATTATCGAGAATCCCAACATGGGTAAAAATCATCACAAACTCCTAAACAATCTTGAGCAATACAGAAAAAATGCAGGTCTAACTCAACAAGAACTTTCAAATAAAACAGATGTTTCAAGAAAAAGTATCAATGCTATTGAAAATGGGATTTATGTACCCTCAACCGTTCTAGCATTAAAAATATCAAAGATTTTTAATTGTAAAGTTGAAGATTTATTTAAACTGCCTAAGACTTAATTCTGCAAACGAAACTATTCCACCGTCACTGACTTGGCTAAGTTCCTTGGCTGATCAATGTCTGTTCCTCTTAGAAGTGCAACTTCGTATGAAAGAATTTGCAATGGAATGTTATAAACAATTGGTGTCATAAAGAAATCACAATCAGGCATGTGAACTAATTTGCCAGACTTAACATCCATGTTTACCGAAGGATCGGCGCAGACATAAAGGGTTCCACCTCTTGCCTTCACTTCTTCTAAATTAGAAATTAGTTTTTCTGCAATTTCGCTTTCAGGCGCTAATGCTATAACCGGCATATTTTCATCTATTAATGCAAGTGGGCCATGTTTTAGCTCGCCAGCAGGGTAAGCTTCTGCATGGATGTAAGAAATCTCTTTAAGCTTTAATGCTCCTTCTTTGGCGATAGGATAAAAAATACCTCTACCTAAAAATAAAGCATTATCTTTGTTAGCAATATTTGGTGCTATTTCAACCATTTGTTCTTTTAGGTTAAGGGCTTCTTCGATAGTCACTGGGAGCGATCTTAACGCCTGGACTATTCTTCCCCTGAGTTTTGGGTTTAGCCCTCTGCTTTTTGCCAGTGATAATGCAAGCAACATTAATCCTGCAAGCTGGGTTGTAAAAGCTTTGGTTGAAGCAACGCCTATTTCCGGGCCTGCGTTGGTAAACAGTGAAAAGTCTGACTCTCTAGCTAAAGAGCTCGTGGGAACATTGCAGATAGCAAGAGTAGAAAGATAGTCTTTTTCTTTTGCGTAGTTTAAGGCAGCCAAAGTATCAGCTGTTTCGCCTGATTGAGAAATGGTAATTAATAATGAGTTTTTATCTACATGGGGATTTCTATATCTATACTCACTTGCATAATCAACTTGGCATGGAAGATCGGCTATTGATGAAAACCAATTTGCAGCAACTCTTCCTGCATGAAGACTTGTTCCGCAAGCAACCATTTGAATGCGTTTTACTTTTGAGAATAGTTCGGTAGAACCCAAGCCAAAAATATTATCTAGAACGTCCTCGCCGCCTATTCTTCCGTCTATTGTTTTTGAAACAGCCTCAGGTTGTTCGTATATTTCTTTTTCCATATAGTGCCTGTAATCACCCTTTGAGGTTGCTTGAGCTGAAATATCTATATGTGTGATTTCTCTTTTGGCTTCGTTTTTAGAATCATCAAATATTTTGTAACTATTGGCAGAAATCTCTGCTACATCACCATCTTCTAAAAAAATAAAATCATTGGTTTGTTGTGCTATAGCAAGAGGATCTGAGGCTGCAAACATTTCATCGGTTCCAACTCCTATTAATAGAGGTGATTTGTTTCTTGCTATAACCAAATTAGTGCTATCTTTTATATCAATAGCTGCTATCGCATATGCGCCCTCGAGTTTTTCTTTTGCTGAATACATTGCGTCTATCATTGACTGGCCTTGGTTAATATATAAATCAAGCAAATGGGCGATTAGCTCTGAATCTGTTTGAGATATAAATTCATAGCCATCTTTCTTAAGGTCTTCTTTAAGCTCAACATAATTTTCAATAATGCCGTTATGAACAATATAAACAGAATCTTGAGATTTGTGGGGATGAGCATTAGTCTCTGATGGCTCCCCATGAGTTGCCCATCTTGTATGAGCAATACCTAATTTGCTTTTTGGTTTTTCAGCAATCATTTTTTCTTCTAGAAGCTGAACTTTTCCAAGGGCTCTAAGGTGGGCTATGCTCTCATTTTGATGAAGAGCGATGCCTGCTGAGTCATATCCTCGATACTCCATTTTATGAAGTCCTTGGACTAATAATTTTCCTACATGCCTGTTAGAGGCAGCTGCAATAATGCCGCACATTTTTTATCCTTTTTTCTTAGACCAATTGTCTTTATTTGTTTGTTTTGACCTGCCAACACCAAGGGCATCGCTTGGAACATCTTTGGTTATTGTTGATCCGGCTGCAATGGTGGTGTTATTTCCTATTTTCACCGGTGCCACCAAAGAAGAGTTGCTGCCTATGAAGCTATTATCACCAACTATGGTCTTATGTTTGTTTTTGCCGTCATAGTTGCAAGTTATTGTGCCGGCCCCAATATTTGTTTTAGTACCAACTGTTGTATCACCTAAATAGGTAAAATGGTTAGCTTTTGAGCCACTACCAAGTGTGCTATTTTTTGTTTCTACAAAATTGCCTACTTTTCCAGAATCTTCTATTCTGCTGCCCTCTCTTAGTCTTGCATATGGTCCTATTGAGCAGTTGTCACCAATTTTTGCATTTACTATGTGAGAGAAAGCTTCTATTTTGGTGCCATCACCAACCTCTACATCCTTCAAAATTGTATTTGGGCCTATAGACACATTGTTTCCAAGCGTGATATCTCCCTCTAAAATTACATTTACATCTATCAAGCAGTCTTTGCCAGCCTTAACCTCGCCCCGAACATCAAGTCTTTTGGCATCTACAATAGTTATGCCTTGGTTAAATAATTCCTCTGTTTTCATTGATCTATATATGCTCTCAAGTTTTTCTAACTCTTTTTTGTTATTAGCGCCTTGAACTTCCTCATTTGAAGAAATGTAGGTATTAATATTTACCCCCTTAGAACTCATTATAGAAACTATGTCGGTTAAGTAAAATTCATTTGCTGCGTTATTGTTTGTAACTTCTTGAAGGCTTGTTTCTAAGAGCTCTTTCTCAGCACATAAAACGCCGGTAAATACTTCTTTGATCTTCTTTTCATCGCTATCCGCATCTTTCTCTTCTATTACAGCAGTTGCAAAACCGTTCTCTGTTTTTTTAACTCTGCCATAGCCAAAAGGATCCTCTAGGGTGGTAGTCAAGATTGATGCGCCCTCGCTTGATTCTGCGATAAGATTGTCTAGGGTTGCTTTTTTGATTAATGGAACGTCGCCATATAGAACCAAAACTTTTGAGCCTGAGTTGACTTTGTCCAACCCACACTTTACAGCATCGCCAGTGCCTATTGGCTTGGGCTGAAGGCTGGTTGTGATATTTAATTCAGCAAAAGTATTAGCCTCATTAATAATTGATTCTTTGTCAAAACCAACAATTAAGGTTATGTCTTTGCTAATTTTTCCTGCTGTTCTGCATATTTTCTCTAACATAGAAGTGCCGCCTACTGTTTGTAGAGACTTGGCACGATTAGAGTTCATTCTTGTGCCTTCGCCAGCAGCAAGAATAATAGTATGTATATTCACATTAATTTAATGTTTAAAATTAATACTTATATTACTGCTTTTTACGAAGTTTTTGAATTGTTTTGAGTCTTGCTACTGCTTCGGCTAGCTGCGCAGACGCTTTAGCGTAGTCTAAAGAGGCATCTTGATTTGCTAGATCTTTCTCAGCGGCCTCTTTTGCTTTAATTGCCTCTGCCTCATCTAAGTTTTCAGCTCGCTCAGCTGTGTCTGATAAAACAGTTACTAGATCTGGTTGAACTTCTAAGAAGCCTCCTGAGCAAAAAAATGCTTCTTCTTTTTCACCATTAACAACCCTTACCGGACCTGCTGCTAGGCCTGTTAGTAGAGGCGTATGACCAGGAGCTATACCAATCTCACCAAGTGAGCCAGTGGCATAAACCATAGTTCCTTCTCCGGAATAAATCTCTTCACTTGAAGAAACTATGTTGATCTTAATGGTGCTCATATTTATAAGGTTTTAGCTTTTTCTACCGCTTCTTCAATGGTTCCTACCATATAGAAAGCCTGCTCTGGAAGGTCGTCGTAATCACCAGCCAATATTCCTTTAAATGCTTTGATGGTGTCATCAAGCGAAACATATTTTCCTGGTGTACCAGTGAAAATCTCTGCAACAAAGAAAGGTTGAGATAAGAATCTTTGCGCCTTCCTTGCTCTCGCCACAAGACCTTTGTCTTCTTCAGACAATTCGTCCATACCAAGAATTGCAATAATGTCTTTAAGTTCGTTATATCTCTGAAGGATTTTTTGAACCCCTTGGGCTACAGCATAATGCTCATCACCAACCACAAATGGATCTAACTGTCTGCTGGTTGAGTCAAGAGGATCTACAGCAGGATATATACCCAGCTCAGAAATTTGTCTTGATAAAACAACTGTTGCATCTAAGTGAGCAAATGTTGTTGCAGGTGATGGATCTGTTAAGTCATCAGCTGGAACATATACCGCTTGGATAGAAGTAATAGATCCGGTGTTTGTTGATGTAATCCTTTCCTGTAAAGCACCCATTTCTTCTGCAAGTGTTGGCTGATAGCCCACTGCAGATGGCATTCTTCCAAGCAGAGCAGAAACCTCAACCCCGGCAAGTGTATAACGATAGATATTATCGATAAACAAAAGAACATCTTTACCGTCATCTCTAAATTTTTCAGCCATTGTTAAGCCCGTTAAAGCAACCCTTAGTCTGTTGCCTGGCGGCTCGTTCATTTGACCGTAAACCATGGCAACTTTTGAGTCTTCAGGCTTATCAATATTAACAACACCTGATTCTTGCATCTCGTAATAGAAATCGTTACCCTCTCTTGTTCTCTCACCAACACCAGTGAAAACAGATAGTCCTGAGTGTTGTAAAGCAATATTATTGATGAGCTCCATCATGTTAACTGTTTTACCAACACCAGCTCCACCAAACAAACCAACTTTACCACCCTTAGCAAATGGACACATAAGGTCAATAACTTTAATGCCTGTTTCAAGAATATCATTTGAAGCTGATTGATCTGTATAGCTTGGCGGTTTTCTGTGAATTGGCATTTTTTCTTTTTCACCAATCGGGCCTTTTTCGTCAATTGGGTTACCAAGCACATCCATAATACGGCCAAGGGTCTCTTGCCCCACTGGAACAGATATTGGTGCGTTTGTTCTTGAAACAACAAGACCTCTTTTTAACCCTTCGGTAGCTCCCATTGCAATAGCCCTGACAACACCGTCACCTAGCTGCTGCTGCACCTCTAGTGTTATTCCGGCTTCTTCAATAAGAAGGGCTTCGTATACCTGAGGAATGTTATCTTTTTCGAACTCGACATCGATAACAGCTCCTATAATTTGTGTTACTAATCCATTGCTCATATCATTTTCTCCTTAAACTGCAGCTGCGCCGCCGACTATCTCTGAGAGCTCTTGAGTGATAGCCGCTTGTCTTACGTTGTTGTATAAAAGTTCTAATTCTTTGATTAAGTCACCCGCGTTATCGGTTGCATTTTTCATTGCAATCATTTTGGCCGCTTGTTCGCATGCGTTATTTTCAACCACAGCCTGATAGACAAGTGATTCTATGTATCTTGTTAGTAAGCCATCTAACAAAACCTTTGCTTCAGGTTCGTAAATGTAATCCCAGTGTGTTTTTGGTCCATCTATTTCTTCTGGTGAAAGTGGAATTAATTGCTCTACTTTTGGTTGTTGTGTCATTGTGTTTACAAAACTATTTGAGCACAGGTATGCCTCATCAATGTCTCCATTTTTATGCATATCTAAAACAACCTTTGTGAAGCCAATCAGATCATCGGGGTTTGGTTTGTCGCCAAGCTTTTCTGTTACAGCAACAACCTGGCCGCCAACTGACTTAAAGAACCCAGATGCTTTTGTGCCGACAAGCGCAAAACAAGATTCTATGCCTTGGGCATCCAATTCTGCAGATTTAGCAATAACCTGTTTGAATAGGTTTATGTTTAAGCCTCCGCACAAACCTTTGTCTGATGAGATAACTATAAAACAAGCTTTCTTGGGCTTTCTCTCTTCATAAAAAGGATGATTATATTCAGAGCTAGCCATAGCAATATGTGAAATAACTTCTTTTATTTTTTGTGAGTACGGCCTTCCCTCGAACATACTGTCCTGGGTTTTTTTCATTTTAGAAGCAGCAACCATCTCCATAGCTGAAGTGATTTTTTGCGTGCTTTTTATACTCGCAATCTGTTTTCTTACTTCTTTTGTATTGGCCATTTTCTAATTAAAAAGTTTGTGTCTTTTTGAAGTCTTCAACAAGTTCTTTAAACTGATTCTCAATATCATCATTCCAATCACCTGTTGTATTGATTTGCTCTTCAAGCTCACCCTTCTCAGAGGTTAAATATCCGTGCAATGCTGTCTCAAAATCTAATATTTTTTCAACATCAACATCTGCCATGTAGCCTCTGTCAGCTGCATAAAGACTTAGTGCTTGTTGAGCAACGCTCATTGGAGCATATTGTTTTTGTTTGAGTAGTTCTGTAAACGCCTTACCGTTTGCAAGTTGCTGTTTGGTTGCGTCATCTAAATCAGACGCAAACTGTGAGAATGCTGCTAACTCTCTATATTGAGCTAAGGCTGTTCTAACGCCACCAGCTAGTTTTTTCATTATTTTTGTTTGCGCAGATCCGCCAACCCTTGATACTGATAAGCCTGGGTTAATCGCAGGTCTAACACCTGAGTTAAATAGCTCTGTTTCTAAATAAATCTGTCCGTCAGTAATAGAAATTACGTTTGTTGGAACAAAAGCAGAAACGTCGCCGGCAAGGGTTTCAATTATTGGCAGTGCTGTTAAGGAGCCTGTTTTGCCTTTAACCTCTCCACCTGTTACTTGTTCAACATATTCTGCGTTTACCCGCGCAGCTCTCTCTAATAATCTTGAGTGTAGATAAAACACATCACCAGGATATGCTTCCCTTCCAGGGGGCCTTTTTAATAGTAAAGATACCTGTCTGTATGCAACAGCCTGTTTTGAAAGATCATCGTAAACAATAAGAGCATCTTCTCCCCTGTCTCTAAAATATTCTCCCATTGCGCAACCAGAATAAGCAGACAAATATTGCATTGGCGCAGGATCGGCTGCAGTAGCAGAAACAACAATTGTGTGCTCCATAGCTCCATGCTCTTCAAGCTTCCTGACAACGTTAGCAACTGTTGATTGTTTTTGGCCAATAGCAACATAGATACATTTAATACCTGTTCCTTTTTGGTTAATAATAGCGTCGATAGCAACAGCTGTTTTACCTGTTTGTCTGTCGCCGATGATTAACTCCCTTTGGCCTCTACCAATAGGCACCATTGCATCAACAGCTTTTAGTCCAATTTGAACCGGTTGATCAACAGACTGTCTGGCGATAACACCAGGGGCAACCACTTCTACAGGAGATGTGCCTTGTGCTTTAATTTCTCCCTTACCATCAATAGGTGTTCCAAGTGTATTTACCACCCTTCCTAATAGACCCTCTCCAACAGGAACCTCTAAAACCTTACCTGTACAAACGGCTTTCTGTCCCTCAACCAAACCAAGGTAATCACCCAGCACAACAGCACCAACCGAATCTTGTTCTAGGTTTAACGCCATGCCTTTTGTGCCATTTTCAAATTCAATAACCTCACCATACATAACATCGCCCATGCCATGTATTCTTACGATACCGTCTGAAACGCTGACAATAATGCCCTCGTTTTTTCTTTCAGCTGAAAGATCCAAGCCAGCTATTTTTTCTTTTAAAACGCTGGATATTTCTGATGGATTTAGTTGACTCATATTTTCACCTTAAAAATTTAATTGGTTTACAAGTTTGTTGACTTTTCCTTTTATGGAAAGGTCTAGTGTTTCGTCGCCCACCTTAATAGTTAGGCCGCCCATCATTTTTGGGTCTTTTAAAAAAGTTATTTTAGCGTCATCACCATAAGAAGCATAAAGCTTGGTTTCTATTTTTTCTTTGGCGTCTTCGCTTGGGTCAGAGGCCACAAAAACCTCTATTGATTTTTGACTTTTGTGGTCCTGCACCAGTTCAACGTATAGTTGATGGATTGTCTCAAGAAGATTTAATCTTTTGTTCTCTGCAAGAATTAATAATAGCCTTTCAGATTTTTGAGATACCTCTTTACTGAAGAGCTCCATTAGCAAATCGACAACTTGTTTTCTGGACATTTTAGGGTCTTCAATTGCACTAGTTACCTCAGGAGAACTGGTTGCTAGTGTAATTGTGTGAAGTTCATTAGATGTTTCTTCCAGGCTGTTGTCATCCAAAGCAGCAGCAAATATTGCTTTTGCGTATGGTCTTGCTAAGGGTGTTAATTCAATCATTAAAGCTCCTGTGCAGCCTTTTTCAGAATGTCATTGTGTTTTTCAGATGAAATCTCATCCCCGAGAATTTTTTCTGTAGTATCAATAATAATGTCTGACATTTGTTGTCTTAACTCTTCTTTAGCTCTGTTGGTTTCGTTTTCAACACTTGCAGATGCTGCTGTCATGATTTTTTCTGCTTCCGCCTCTGCTTTGTTAGATGCATCGGCAACAATTTGAGAAGCTCGAGCATTTGCTTTCTTTAATATATCAGCCGCCTCTTCTTTGGCTTTGTTTAACTCTTTATCTGAGGCTAGTTTAGCCTCTTCAAGTGAGTCGTCTGCTTTTTTGGCTGCCTCTAAACCGTCTGATATTCTCTTTTCTCTTTCTTGCATAACAGCCAGTATTTGTGGATAGACATATTTCATGCATATAACCACAAAAATTACAAAAACTACTGCTTGTGCAAGTAAGGTTGCGTTAATGTTCATCTTCTAATTTCTACTCTCTTATATTGCAAAAAGCATGTACATTCCAAGACCCACTCCGATCATTGGAACCGCATCAGTAAGACCCATCATTAAGAAGAACTGACCACGAAGCATTGGGATAAGCTCTGGCTGTCTTGCTGCAGCCTCAATAAACTTACTTCCTAATACACCCACACCAACTCCAGCTCCAATCGCTGATAATCCCATTGTGAGACCTGCTGCTAAAATACTATATTCCATTTTTTTCTCCTATATTTTGAGGACTAATGTTCCTCGGTTTCATGCGCCATTGCCAAATAAGCAATGGTTAACGCCATAAAAATAAATGCTTGTAATGC
>CBFHRY010000003.1:0-1732 GCA_965658385.1 Gammaproteobacteria bacterium | reverse complement strand
AGCCCCATGCCCAACATACCAATAAGCACGCTGTTAAAAAACAACATTAGCGCTATCAAAATAAATATCATTTCGCCAGCATAAAGGTTGCCAAACAACCTCAAACCAAGCGAAATTGGTTTTGCAATAAAATTCACCATTTCAAGAACAAAATTAACAGGTATTAACCATTTACCAAAAGGGTGGAGTGTTAGCTCAGCAATAAAAGCCTTGGTGCCTTTTATTTTTATGCTGTAATAAATTGTTAGTATGAAAATAGCAAAAGCCATACCTAGTGTAATGTTGGGGTCTGTTGTTGGGACAACCTTGAAATATTCTATGCCTAATGATTTTGCGAACTCGGGAATAAAGTCTACCGGAACAAGATCCATTAGGTTCATAAATAAAATCCACACAAAAACAGTAAGAGCGAGTGGGGCTATTAGTTTGTTGTTGGTTGAGCCAAAAAGAGATTGCACGTTGTCGTCTACAAACTCTATACACATCTCAACAAAGTTTTGTAATCCAGATGGGGTGTCTGTATTTTTGGGTATAGCCCATTTAAAAATACCAAGAAACAGGGCGCCCAGAAAAACCGACCAACCTATCGAGTCAACATTAAACGCCCAAAAACCCATATCAGCAGCCTGGGTAGAACCATGTGCAAAAGTCCATGTGTCTGCTGGCACTATTGTCGGCATATCCCATGTGTGGGTTTCTTTGTTGCAGTGCCAAACCTCAGAGTCATATGGAAGTTTTCCGTATGTAAGGTTGGTTAAGTGGTGTTGTATATAACCGTTTACGGTAAGGTCGGCCTCATGACAAGAAGCCCCAACAACGTAATCTGCGCCTTTTGCTGCCATTAGTTTTGTTTAGCCTCAAGCGCCGGGCTTAAAAATATATTTACTACTATAAAAATAAACATTGCGTAAAAATAAATTGGGGTTAGGTTCATAACTGCAAAAGCGGTGAAAGCAACAAACATAGCCCATTTAACGAACCAGCTATAAAAGACGTATACAGAAGGGTCGGCAATTTTTTTTCCAACCAAAAACAAAGCGGTTAGTGAAAGAGTGTATGTAAGAGTAATTGCTAACAAATTGATGTCTATGTATAAGCAAAAAATCAAAGCGCCGATTATAAGCGGCATGTATTGTTTTTTTACCCGGTTTATTTTCACTTATTAATTAATAATTGGGCGCAATTATAGAAATATATCACCCCATTAACAAGGTGTTTGTTGTTTTATTTAAAAAATAAAAATTGTATGTTTCTAATTTAAGATTTTAGAAATGATCGTCTCTAGCTCATCGGAGGTTTTGTATGAAATTTGTACAACCCCTTTTTGTTTGTTTTTTGCCTCAATTGAGATTTGGTGACCAAAACTGTCGGACATTTCTTGTTCTATAAGAAGGACATCTGTTTGTTTTTCTTTTGTTTGTTTGTTTTTCTTGTTGGTGTTTGAGGTTTTACTTAGGTCTCTTACTGTTAGTTTGTTTTTCACAATGTTTTCTGCGGCTTTTTCAGCCTCTTTTGCATCAAGAGAGGCAAGAAGTTTTGCATGTCCTTTTTCTATTTTTCCTGCAGCAAGGTAATCTAGGACCTTTTGAGGTAAGGACAAAATCCTAAGTGAGTTTGCGATTGTGCTTCTTGCTTTTCCTGTTGATGTTGCAACCTCGTCTTGTGTTAAACCAAACTCTCTTTTTAATCTGTCATAGCCCCTAGCCTCCTCGACTGCGTTTAGATCTTCTCT
>CBFHRY010000002.1:51953-61490 GCA_965658385.1 Gammaproteobacteria bacterium | reverse complement strand
AACTTTTCGTCACAATCTTCATCCATTCCTTTAGCTGAGAGAATGACTTTAGATGGAGCGGTGAATAAAACAGGCATACTGCTAGCTTTATGTTTTGCAGGAGCTGCTGTTGGATGGAATATTCCTGTCCTAGGTCTTCCAGCAGGAATTTTAGGTTTTATCTTAGCGATGGTTACCATATTCAGAAGTCCTGCCAAGGCTGGTTCAACTGCTCCGCTTTATTCGTTATCACAAGGTATTTTTCTTGGTGCAATAACCATGGTTTTCGAGGCTCAATATCCTGGAATTGCAATTCAAGCTATTGGTTTAACCTTTGGAATACTTGCGTCTTTGTTATTTTGTTACAAAAGCGGGATCATCAAGCCAACTGAGAATTTTAGATTAATGGTGTTTTCTGCTACTGCAGGAATAGCCTTGCTATATCTGGTTAGTTTCATTATGAGTTTCTTTGGATCCGGTATTGGATTTTTGCATTCTAATGGCCCATTAGGTATTGCAGTTTCAGCAGGTATTGTAGCTATTGCCGCCCTGAACCTAGTTCTTGATTTTGATTTCATTGAAGAAGGTGCTGAAGCTGGCTTACCTAAATACATGGAATGGTATGGAGCTTTTTCATTAATGGTCACATTAGTTTGGCTTTACATGGAAATTCTTAGACTGCTCTCAAAACTAAGAAGATAATTTTACAATGTCATTAAATACTCTAATTTTTGGCGGGCTTGCCATTGTTTCATTATTTATATTTTTTAACTTAGGTAAAGTTAAAGCTTCAAGAAAACAACTAGATAGGCCTGACAGAATTAAGAGATTTAAACGTCAGGAAACCAAAGTTATTAGAGGTGAAGTAATTGATGAAAACGAAAAAGGTTAAAACAAAAATATTTCTAAATAGTTTCGCAATAATTTTTGCTTTGTCCGTTCAAGCAACAGCACTTGAAGATTCAGGTGAACCTAAAATAGTCCAGCCAGGACCTCCTGGGAGTTATTCAAAAATTTTAGATGCGGAAGACGCTTCTAATATTGCAAACACCTCCTATACAGTTGCTGACGTTAAGTTTTTGCAAGGAATGATTGTTCATCATGAACAAGCTGTACTTATGTCGAGCTATGTTGAAAGCAGAACAAATAATAAAACAATTCTAGACTTAGCAAAAAGAATAGATGTGTCTCAAGTTGACGAAATAAATTTTATGGAGAGTTGGCTAAAGGCTAGGAATGAAGTGGTCTCAATGGATCATATGGATCATATGGATCATATGGATCATGGAAATGATATGAATATGGCTGGTATGGCATCAAAACAGCAACTTGAAAAATTAAGAGATTCCAACGGTACAGGTTTTGATAGATTGTTTTTGAGCCTGATGATAGCTCATCATGATGGGGCTCTTGAAATGGTGAAAGAGTTAAAAAAATTTCCTGGCTCCACGTACGACCCTATCTTAAATGAGTTTGTATCTGATCTGGTAAATGATCAAGGCGTTGAGATTGAGAGAATGAATAGAATCGCTGTTGGCTTGTCTGATGATCCAAGAGCTGGTCTTACAGCAGGATTATTTATTGCTGATGAGGCAATTTTAAATATGGAAATAATTGCATCATTAAGAAAGCCAGCTGGCTTTTTTGACCCAAATAATCCGGCTACAAAAGGCTCTGAAGAGGCCTCAGATAAGGACGATGATGAAGAAAAGACTGTAGAAGAATTATCAAGATCATTAAGGTCACCAATGTTAAGTTTTTCTAATACTGATATGGCATTTAGAGACAACCTTCTGGTTGCAGGTAGCTATCATGGTTTTAATATGTATGAGATTGGTGATGATGGAATTCCAAATCTTCTTACATCAGTGGTATGCCCTGGAGGTCAAGGTGATGTCTCCGTGGTTGGCAATCTTTTAATAATGTCCGTTGAAGAAATAAGAAGTAGGATTGATTGTGGTTTAGAGGGAGTCGGAAAAGATGCCAGTCCTGAGAGGTTTAGGGGAATAAGAATATTTGATATTTCTGATCTACAAAATCCAATTCAAGTTGGTGCTGTTCAAACTTGCAGAGGGTCACATACACATTCAGTTGTAAAAGGTCCAACTGAAGACGGGAAAATTATTGTCTACAATTCTGGCACCGGCAGTGTAAGAGATGAAGAAGAAATGAAAGAATGCATTGGTAATGTCGCTGGTGATAAGAGGACGGCTTTATTTAGGATCGATATTATCGAAATACCTATAAATGAACCATCAAAATCAAAAATAGTTTCTAGCCCGGCTGTATTTGAAGATCCTGAAACTGGCTCGTTGGCTGGCTTATGGCGAGGTGGAGACCATGGTGATGAAACTCAAGAAACAAGAAAAACTGATCAATGCCATGACATTACAGTATTTCCATCCCTAAACATTGCAGCAGGAGCATGTTCAGGAAATGGTATTTTATTTGATATAAGCGATCCCTATAACCCATTTAGATTGGATGTAGTAACAGATACAGGTTTTGCTTACTGGCATTCTGCAACATTTAATAATGATGGAACTAAGGTAATTTTTACAGATGAATGGGGTGGCGGTGGCAGAGCAAGATGTAGAGCTTGGGATCCGCTAGATTGGGGAGCAGATGCGATATATGACATTGTTGAAAATAAACTAGTATTTAAAAGTCACTATAAAATGCCTGCGCCACAACTAGAAACAGAAAACTGCGTTGCTCATAATGGATCTATTATCCCAGTTCCAGATAGAGATATTTTTGTTCAAGCCTGGTACCAAGGCGGCATATCGATTATTGATTTTACTGATTCAAGCAATCCATATGAAATTGCATATTTTGATAGAGGTCCAATTTTTGAGGATATCCTTATTACTGGAGGATATTGGTCTTCGTATTATTATGATGGCTATATATACGGAACAGAAATAACAAGAGGATTGGATGTATTTAAACTTACTCCGAGTGAATACCTGAGTGAAGAAGAGATTAATAGAGCTGCTAATGCTTACCCTTCTATAGGGCCAAATACGTTTAACCCACAACAGCAAATTCCAATGGCGTGGCCTGAGAATAGTAAAGAAACTTCACTATAAATTACAAAATAGTTAATATACCTTCTATGTATGCTGCTATAGATTTTGGGACAACAAATACAGATGTAGTAATTCATTCAGCTGGTTCTGAGCTAAATTTCTACACATTCCTAACACAAAATGTAAATCTTGAGTTTATTGATAAAATATTCAAGGAAATAAGTATTGATCTATCAAAAATAAAAAGTATTGCTGTTACTGGAGGCAAATCAAGTAATTTAGAAAACAGCTATAAAGAAATTCCAATAGAAAAAATAAATGAAATAGATGCCATAGCTCTTGGGGCAAAAAATTTGTATGAAATTAATGAAGATTCCTTTGTTGTAGTTAGTGCTGGCACTGGAACTGCGTGTGTTCATAGTAATGGAGTTACTCATAATCATTTAGGAGGTATTTCAGTTGGAGGAGGAACACTTCAAGGTTTATCAAATTGCATTTTGGGCACTAGCACCCAATCAAATATTGATAAGTTATCGGCAAAAGGCAAAAGAGAAAATGTTGATCTTTTGATTGGAGATGTTGTAAATGAAATCGGGTCTTTGTATCCAGAAATTACTGCTTCAAATTTTGCTAGAGCAAGAGATATAAAAAGTATAAACAATGAGGATATAGCCGCCTCATTATCAAATATGGTTGGTGAAGTTATAGGAACAGTATCTTATTTAAATGCTCTGCTCATGGGGGTTCAAAAGGTTTACTTTATCGGAAGAGTATCTAAAAGCGAAAATGTAAAAAAGGGCATAGAAGATAGGTTGCAACTTGCAAGTGTGGAAGGATATTTTGCAAATAATAGAGAGTTTGGAAATGCATTGGGCGCCTTAAGTTTCATCAAAGCAAAATAAATACAGCCCTTATAAAATGAATGTAAATTATATACAATTAGTATTCATATGATCATCACTGATAAATCCTTAATCATTACGTTTGCAATACCTGCATTCTTCATTCTTATTCTTGTTGAATATTTTTATGGAAGATACGTTGGTAAAAATACATACAGATTAAACGATACTTTTACCAGCATTGCTATCGGCATGATAAGCAGGTATCCAACAATGCTTAATCTGGGGTTTCAAAGCGCTGTTTTTATATATATTAGTACTAGCTTAAATCTCAATCTTTTATCAACAGCTAACCCTATAACATGGGTTTTAGCTTTCTTAATGTATGACTTATCTTATTACTGGATGCATAGGATGCATCATGAAATAAAGATCTTATGGGCAACGCATAGCGTGCATCATCATGGAGAAGAGTTTAATCTTTCAACTGCTTTAAGACAGACTAGTACTGGCTGGCTATGGAAATGGGTTTTCTATTTGCCAATGATATTCATTGGTATACCTGGTGAGGTTTTTATAACAGTAGCTGGTATTAACTTGGTATATCAGTTTTGGGTTCATACAAAACATATTGGTCATTTAGGTTTTTTAGAGAAAATATTTATTACTCCGATGAACCACGGCATTCACCATGCAAAAAATAAAGAATACATAGATGCTAACTATGGTGGAGTTTTTATTATCTGGGACAGAATGTTTGGGACTTATATTGCTGAAAAGCCAGATGTAAAGCCTGTTTATGGGACAGTAACTCCCTTAAGAAGCTGGAATCCGATATGGGCAAATTTTCAAGTCTTCTCTGGAATGCTAAAGGACTCTATTAAGACTAAAAGATGGAGTGATAAGGTTAAAGTCTGGTTTGCAAAAACCTATTGGAGACCTGAAGACTGCATAGAAGAAAAAGATGCTTCAGCTTTTTATGAGAAATTTGACCCAGTTGTTTCAAATGATATTAAAGCCTTTAGTTTTTTTCAAATGCTATTTACTATTGCTGTTTCTGGCAGTGTTTTATTCTTTATTTCTCAATACTCTCCAGCAGAGATTGCTATCTTTGGAATATTCTTAATGGCTTTGTCTACAGTCACAGGTATGCTGCTTCAGAATAAATCTAGTTCCTACTTGGCTATGTTAGTGTTATCAGTCATTGGCATAGTAAGCATCGTAATGTTTGATGTTATTAATTATGAAGTCTTATCTACCAAACTTCTTGTTGCTCAATTTGCGATAAGTTCGGTAGGGGTATTATTGATAAAGCTTTACAAAAATATTTATAAAGATAACTTGGTTAATGCTTAAACCCACTCCGGGCAAGGCAAATCATTATTAACTAAAAAGTTTCTGTTATAAAGTTTGCTTAAATACCTTGAACCTGAATCACATAGAATAGTAACTATATTGCTACCCTTTTCCATTTGCCTAGACATTTCAATAGCTCCAGCAATATTTATACCTGCACTACCTCCAAGATAGAGACCTTCTGTTTCAACCATTTTAAACATTGCGTTTAACGCATCTTCATCACTAATTCTTAGAGGTATATCAACTTCAAGTCCTTCAATATTTTTTGTGATTCTACCCTGACCAATCCCCTCTGTTACTGAAGAACCCTCGGCTTTTAACTCGCCATCTACAAAGTAAGAATAGATAGCTGCGCCATGGGGATCTGCAAGACCAATTTTAATATTCTTATTTTGACTCTTTAAGTATCTGGCTATGCCTGTAAGGGTGCCCCCAGTTCCAATGGAGCATATAAATCCATCGATATTACCACCAAGCTGTTGATAAATTTCTGGGCCTGTTTCCTTAAAATGACCTGTCTTATTTGCCTCATTGTCAAATTGATTGGCCCAAAGAACTCCATTTGGATTTTCATATTCATCAGCAACTTTTTTGGAATACTTAACATAATTATTTGGATCCTTATAAGGCACTGCTGGAACCTCTATTAACTCAGCACCACAAGCTCTAATAGTTGCTTTCTTCTCTTCTGATTGTGTATCAGGTATGACGATAACTGTTTTCAGACCTAAAGAATTTCCAACCAATGCTAAACCAATCCCAGTATTTCCAGCAGTTCCCTCAACAATGGTACCGCCCTTTCTTATCAGCCCTTTCTGCAAAGCATCTTCCAGAATATATTTTGCAGCTCTATCTTTAACCGAACCACCTGGATTCATAAATTCAGCTTTGCCATATATATTGCAACCAGTTAGCTCAGAAAAATATTCAAGTTTAATAAGTGGTGTGTTTCCTATGTATTTAATCATTTAAAGGCTTGAGTCTCCTGGATCCCAATCATTGTTAGTAATATTTAATTTATTAACTTCTTTTGCAGGTATTCCTGCAACAGTTGTATCTTTTTTGACATCTTTTAAAACCAAGCTGCCAGCAGCGACCACAGCATTCTGCTCGATGGTGATATTTCCAAGAATTGTACTTGATGCATAAATAGTAGCTCCTTCCAGAATATTTGGATGCCTTTTTCCAATCTCATTACCTCTACCGCCAAGAGTTACCCCTTGAAAAATCGAAACATTAGATTCTATGACAGCTGTCTCACCAATAACAATTCCTGTAGCATGATCCATCATTACTCCACCTGCAATTTTTGCTGCAGGATGAATATCGATTCCAAAGACTTCAGATGCCCTGTTTTGAAAAAATAAAGCCATTGTGTGCCTTTCTTTATTCCATAAGCAGTGTGAGGCTCTGTAAGATGCAAGCCCTAAAAAGCCCTTGTAAAAAAGTAGTGGTGTTGAAAAATAATCGCATGAAGGATCATTATCTTTAAAAAAAAGAAGATCTCTTTCTAAATCTTTTTCGATATTCTTACAATCACTAAAGACATCAATTATGAATTTCTTAATATCCATTGACGATAAGGCATCGCTATGAAGCTTTGATGATAGTATTGATGCAACAGCCCCTGAAAGGTTGTTTTGAGATAAAACTAATGAATATAAGAACGACCCCAAAGAAGGCTCTGCACCAACCCTAAGTTCAATTTCATTTGTAATGTTATCCCATAATGTCGAATTCATAACGAAATGATTATAAACTTAAACACTTAAGAATACCTATTATAAAAAAATAATATAAAATGATGCTCATTTTTTAACTAAAGTATTATGAAAAAAATACAGATTTTAACTTTTTCATGTCCTGATAGACCTGGCATTCAAGCTAAAGTTACTGGCATTATGTATGCACATAATGCTTTTCTTACAGATGTACAATCTTATTCAGACAAGGACTCATTAACTTTTTTTTCAAGAATTGTTTTTTCAATAGATGATTCAGGGGCTTCTGGAACTACTTTTATTAACGATTTTAATAAGACTGCTGATGAGTTAAATATAAACTGGTCAATTAATGATAGTGAAAAAAAACTAAAGACCATTGTTGCTGTTTCAAAAGAAGGTCACTGTTTAAATGATCTTTTGTATAGATCTCAATACAGAGATATGCCAATAGAAATTGTCGGTGTAGTTTCAAATCATGAAACATATAGAGAGATAGTAGAGTTTAATGGAATCAAGTATCATTATTTGCCAATTGGTTCAGATAAAAATTCAAAAGAAATACAAGAAAAAGAATTTGAATCTATCGTTGAAAAAGAAAATGCTGACTTAATTGTTTTGGCTAGGTATATGCAAATTCTTTCGGATCAGCTAACTAGTAAATGGTCTGGAAAATGTATAAATATTCATCATAGCTTCTTGCCAAGTTTTAAAGGTTCCAAGCCCTACCATCAAGCATTTAATAAAGGAGTAAAGATTATTGGTGCTACTGCTCATTACGTCACAAGCGAGCTAGATGAAGGTCAAATTATTGAACAAGATGTTCAAAGAGTTTCTCATAGAGATTCTACTCAGGACCTAACTAGAAAAGGAAATGATATCGAATCGAGTGTGCTTTCAAGAGCAGTTAGATGGCATGCAGAAAAAAGAATAATTATAAACGGAAATAAAACAGTAGTTTTTAATTAGAAGAAATGGTGGAGCTACGCGGGATCGAACCGCGGACCCCCTGCTTGCAAAGCAGGTGCTCTCCCAGCTGAGCTATAGCCCCATTTTGAATTGATAATTGTACTTTAAAATTAAAATAATTCTACAACTAAATTTATAAAAAAAAGAGGATGGCAAAACCATCCTCTTAAGCCTGTGCATCTATATTATGCTACGAATTCATCTCCCTCAATCCATGAACACCCTGTTAAGCCTCCAGCTTTTAAAGCCTTTAAAGTTCTAAGAACTTCATCAGCATTTCTACCAGTATCTAATGCATTAACTGATACATGTTGAATCACTCGTCGCTCATCAATTATAAAAGTAGCTCTATAGCAAACGCCCTCTTGCTCATTTACAACACCTAATTCTTTAGATAGATTTAAACCAGTGTCTGCAGCTAATGAGTGTTTAATATTTCCTATTAGGCTGTTATCTTTTTTCCAAGCTAATTTGCAGAATTCATTATCTCCACTTATACCAATTACTGTAGCCTCATCAACAAGCTTATCCATTGCAGCAATTTCAGTTGGGCAGATAAAAGTAAAATCTTTTGGATAGAAATAAATTACACTCCAATCTTTCTTCAAAGGCTCATAGTTTTCTTCAACTGACACCTCTACTAATTCATTATTACTGTCTACTCCTTGCAAGTTAAAAGCTGGAAATGTATCTCCTACTGTTAGCATTGTTTTCTCCTTTTGGTTTTATTGTTAAATTGAAATGATTAAAAAATTTGTGTGATTGTACTCCTAAATTTAAAAAAAGGATGACTTATTTGCCATCCTTTTTAATACCTGAAGACAATCAGGATTTCTCTCCCACAAGATTAAAGTTTGTATGCGAAGCCGATCTTTAATGTTCTTGGTTTTTGTGATCTTGCTCCATCTTTTGGTGCTCTAGCAACTATATCTTCATGATCTAAAAGATTTTCCATAATTAGATATAAATCGGTTTTATCATTTAACGGTTTCCTTAAATTTAGATCAATGAATGAATGGGCTTCAATATTTTGATTGATCCCACATGCAGCAGTTGAGCATGAGCTTCCATTATCAACCAGTCTAACGTTACCGCTAAGACCGCTAGAGCCAACAAAACCTACTACTAATGCTAATGAAGAGCTTGGTACGTATGGGACATCATCTCCAGCAGCTACAACGCCCCAATAATCTCCATCATCATCAAAACTATTGCCAAAAGTAGCATCAGTTGAAGTATAAGTTAATGCAACTGGATAAATAGTTCCATCATTGCCTTCAAAAATATGAGAGGCTGAAAGCTCAAGTCCTGAAACATCAACAGCACCTCCATCAAAGACATCACCATCATCACAGTCACCGCCTTGAGAATTTTTACAGACAGCTTTCAAATTTTTATAGTCACTTTCGAAATAGAACGTTTCAAAGCTGGTATTACCTTTAGAGTATCTGAAACCGAGTTCCATATTGTCTGCTTTTTCAGGATCTGTTCCGAACATTGCTGTCATGCCTTCATGGAAACCGGCAACAAGCTGTAAATTTTCATTAACATCATAAGTTGCACCAAATCCTGTTGTGCTGTGGTCACCATCTTTAGTTTTTGGATAGCCAGAAGCTAGTTGTGTTCTTGTTGGAA
>CBFHRY010000002.1:42982-51854 GCA_965658385.1 Gammaproteobacteria bacterium | reverse complement strand
TTGCACCAAATCCTGTTGTGCTGTGGTCACCATCTTTAGTTTTTGGATAGCCAGAAGCTAGTTGTGTTCTTGTTGGAACTCCATCATTCCATCTATTTTCAACTTGATCGTACTCTTCTGATCTGTGTCCTATTGTAAGGATTAAACTACCAAGCGTAATCTTGTCTTCAATGTAATATGAAGTTGCTTCAGAAACTCTTAGTCTATTATTACTTCCTGTGTATCCTGTTGAGCAACCATAAAGAGCTGAATTAATGCCGTTACTTCCCTGATCAAAGCACTCATAATTTTGGTATCTGCTCTCAGAATCTTCCATATCTCTATAACCAAATGTTAGGCTATGATTATTGATATCTGTTATGACTTTAAACTGATAACCTTCATTGGTATAGAATCTATTATTGTGCTTAAGCTTTACTTGGACTGCTAATTCACCGTCAAGAATAGCTTGTGCATTAGCATTGCCAGCGTTAGCAGCTGCAATGACATTATTAATGCCGCTTCCAACACCGTGATCACTATTATTATTAGCTTTGTCTACCTTAAACCAGTCTCTGTGATAATCATTGCTCCAAGTAGATGCAATCACTCTGGTATTTTCAAAATCACCAAGATATGTAAGAGATTTCTGATCGCCATCATTATTCATTTCATCGTATTGAGTCATTCCATATCTGAGTCTTGGGTTAGCATTAAAGCTAGCTCCTGAAAGTCCAACATATGACTGATCTGAAACCTCATCAACTTCAAGCATTTTGAAAGTTAAAGAATGGTTACCTGTCTCATACCTTGCTTTAATTAGGATATCTGATTTATTAAAACCTGTATCCCCACCAACATTTGCAATACTGTCAAATCCATCACTTTTATGCTCATGGATTTCAACAAGACCGCCTAAATTACCGGAAACACCTCCATAATACGCATGGGTTCTAAGCATCCCATTTTGTCCAAACTCTTGAGTAAATTTTCCTGAGTTTGCTTCTGGGATTGGTGTGCTGATCATATTAATAGCCCCACCAATTGTGCTTGGTCCCTGACTTATTGAAGAAGGTCCTTTTAGAACCTCTACAGAATTAATTCTACCCGTAGTTGGAAAATAATATGCTGATGAAGATGTGTAAGGAGCCGGAGCAACCAAAATACTATCCTCCATTAAAGTAATCTTTGCAGATCTATCTATTGATGTGCCTCTGATGGAAATATTTGGCCTTAAGCCATAACCATCTTCTGTTCTAAAATATACACCAGGTACAGCGGATAGTATTTTATGTATGTCAGTATCCATAGCTTTCAGTAACTCTTCATTGCTGACTATTTGACCTGAACCTGATAGCTCTTTTACATCAGCTTTTTTCCCTATAATTGTTACTGTCTCAATCTCTTGTGACTCTGCATAAATTTCTGATGATATTGTTAAAACAGATAAAAGCATCAAGAGGCCTAGTATCAACTTATTTTGTTTAATGGTTTTCATTATTTATCTTTTATATAAAAATTTAAAGCGAGATAATGAAAACTCCTGAAAAGATTATTAATAAAAAATTCCAGCACTTCTAGGGGATAAAGTTACCACTAGCTCTTGTAAATGCAAATGATAATGATTCTCATTTACAATTGCAAGCAATAAATCGACAAATTTCTAAAGAAATGAATATTAGTTATAGGATTTACTAGTTATTGCCTTTAATTGCGAAGTATAAACCTAGAATAAATAAAAATATTTGCTCGCTCATGAACAAGTCTTTCGTTATGAACCAGTCAGGATGAGCAATAGCAAAGGCGCCAATCATTATTACCACCACTGCCCCTCCAGAAAGTCTAGTGATTAGATTTCCTAGTTGATTAAATAATAATCCTCCTAGAACGATACCGATACCTGCAATGACTTCCCCTAATGCAACAAGGCTAGTGATTAATTCTGGCCAAATAATACCTTTGCTTTCAAACCAAACTACCATTTTTTGTGGTGGCAGAGGAAACTTTCCATATCCATGTAAGAAAAATGAAATCCCTAAAGACAACCTTAATAGCCAAGGCGCAATTCCAGTAAAAGGTTTAGCCATTGAATCTAATGCGTTATTTAATTTACTCATAATTTATCCCTCGTTAGCTAAAAGTATATCCTCATCAGAGCAAATATTAAAACCCTCGTTCTCGAGAAGCTTATCTAATTCCTCTCTTCCAATATCTATATTTAAGAACACTCTTCCAGTTGTTGAATTTTCTTCTTTAAGAATACATCCCATAGCGTAAAGCTCAGATCTAAGTTTACCCATTGATGATTCAATTGATACCCAGCCTTTAAACATTCCATTGAACAACTCTTTATTTATTCTATCTCGGAGCTGCTCAATGCCAAGACTTTTTTCGGCAGAAATCCATATCTCATTATTTAACTTTCTTACCTCTGGATCTCTAAGACCAATAAGATCACACTTGTTATTGATCATAATCTTGGGTATTTCTTGTAACCCAAGGCTGTTTAAGATTACATCAACTTCTTGTATCTTCTGATCATGATCATCATCGGAACAGTCTGTTACATGAAGAAGCAAATCTGCCGATTGAAGTTCATCAAGTGTTGCTTTGAATGATTCTATTAATTCAGTTGGTAAATCAGAAATAAACCCTACTGTGTCTGAAAATAATATGGGGCCTAATTCAGGATCAATATTTCTTCTGGTAACAGAATCAAGAGTAGCAAATAGTTTATCAGCAGCATATTGCTTGCTACTTGTTAACTTATTAAATAATGTTGTCTTGCCTGCATTGGTGTAACCTACTAAAGCAACTAGCTTGTTCCTGCTCTTCTTTCTTGCATAGCTATTAAGTTGTTTCTGTTTATGCGCCTTCTTTAACCTATTTTTTAATGTTCTGATTCTATGACCGATAAGTCTTCTATCTGTTTCAAGCTGGGTTTCTCCTGGTCCTCTAAGACCTATCCCACCCTTTTGCCTTTCAAGGTGGGTCCAGCCTCTTATTAAACGAGTTGAGAGATGGTTTAATTGAGCCAGCTCGACTTGAAGTTTGCCAATATGCGTAGTTGCTCTCGATGCAAAAATATCTAGAATTAATTCTGTTTTATCAATTACTCTAACTTTAAGCTTTAGCTCTAAGTTTCTAGCCTGTGATGCTGAAAGTTTATGATTCACAATCAACAGATCAATCCCTGAACCTTTTATTAGATCAAAAATTTCCTCTAACTTACCTTTATTAATAAAATGACTAATTGATGGCCTGCTTTGTTTGTGAGAGCTTTTGCCAACTATCTCAGCCCCAGAAGAAACTACCAAATCATAAAACTCTGTTTCGGCTTGGTCGATAACCTGCTTATCACTTAAAGAGTGGACATCTATAAAAACAAGAAATGTCTTTAGGTTAGTTTTCTCTTCTTTATACATGTAATTAATATTGTAGAGATTTTATTTATTTTTGTTACTATTAATAAGTAAATAAAATTCTTTTATAGGAGTGTTTTATTAATAAAGGTGAAAGAGCATACAACTCATCACTTGCCAGTAAAAAAAGAAAAGAGATCAGGGAATTAAAAAAACTCAGATTAGAAAAAAAATATAAAGAACTTCGAAAAGCTAGAAAAAATAAAAAATAATTAGAAGTTCAGAGCCTGGCAAGTAGAGCCACGCTGAGGTGGCATAGGCCTTTTTTAACTTAAAAAAATATGGAAAAAATAGATAAATACATGCCAATGCTTATAGTTATTGCATGTCTCTTTATTGCCTCAGTGGCATAGATATAGCTTAAGACTTTTTAAAGCTGCTTATACTGACAACTTTCTTCTTGTTGTTTTTTTTCTTCTTGACTTTTTGCTCCCTCAAAATTCTATCGAGAGCAGCTTGAAATAGTTGTAAATTCTTATTAGACATATTATTAAAACTTTTTCTTTTGAGGCGAACATTGGCCAGATGCCCTTACCTCTACTTTTGGATCAGAGTTTTTAGAATCTTTTTTATTTTTTAGCCATATATCAGCTTGGATCTTACCTTTACCCGTATACCAATTAAAAGTATTAGTAACTCTGTAAAAGTCGACATCATATTCTGGAAACATTGGATGCTCTTCTCCTGCTTTCATTGAATGAGTAACTTCTATTCCATTTTTGGTAACCTTCGATTCCCAATCAGCATTTGGATTTAACCATATTGGTGATGGATCAAAGGTGTGAACTAGAGATTTAAATTTTTCGTTTTGGGTATCAGCTTCCCAATATTGAACAACATACATTTTATCTTTTTCCCAATCTTCTGAGGCAAAACTAGTTTTGGCTCTTTGTAGCAGAAATAAAGACTGTTGAGTCTGTGTGGCTAGATTTTTAAAGAACTCTATACCCTCGGAAAGATAAGTTTTCTTTATATCTTTGTAAGTAATGGAATAGGTTCCATCTAGTTCACATATCACTTTAGATTCCTCTGCATACAAAGAAATTGAAAATAAAATGATTATAAGAAAACGCATACAGAAACTGGTTAAACTAATGTAACTGAGATTTTACAGAATATTCAATTTTATTTGAAGCTAATAAATCTTGCGGATTAATTTATGTATTTTTAAATACTTAAGTCTTCTTTAATGTCCTCAACCTCTTCATTATTTAAGACGCCCTCAAAAATATAGAAACCATTTTTTGAATAAGCTTCTTTGATAGCAGAGGATAAATTACCGTTTTCATCAAAGGCTATCGGACCACGATTATCTAAAGCTAAAGCATTTTTTTCACCATTTATAAGATATGCTTTCATGGCATCAGCTTCATCACCGTAATAAGCTGCACATGCCTCTATAGATTTTGATGCATCAATCATTAATTACTCCCCTGAAAATATGGTTGATAGAGATAATAGTATATATAAAAATTAATTTTTTAAAGAACTAAGAATTATTAATCAATCTTATTGAGATTGCTGTACCAAGCCAAGATAGAGAATGGAATTGTTAGCATATAAATTATTGCTAATACGTTAATAGACAGCCAGATAAAATTAATAATACTTAAGGCTATTAAGAAAAAAAGTATAAGAAAAACAAGTCTAGATTTAATAAGCAGCTTTCTTCTTTTAATTGAAAAGGTTGGTATTCTGCTTGTAAGCAATCCGCTTATAAGAATGATATAACCAGCAACAAAATTTAAATTATCAAATGCCCAAGAGTAACCCATAAATGAGTGTGTTAACGGCAATAGTATCAATACAGCTCCAACAGGTGTTGGGATTCCAGTAAAGAAGCTATCTGGTTCTGTATTATTGGCTTTTAAAGATTCTAGTTTTACGTTGTATAAAGCTAGTCTTAAGCAAGAAAA
Source organism: Gammaproteobacteria bacterium (assembly GCA_965658385.1). Lineage (GTDB taxonomy): Bacteria > Pseudomonadota > Gammaproteobacteria > Magnimaribacterales > D2472 > CAJQGY01. The sequence continues at coordinate 46,537 of CBFHRY010000002.1, read as the reverse complement.
AATGATGAAAATCAGACAAGCAAAAGCACCTATACCGCTACTTTGGTTAAAAATAGACATGTATACAAGAATTCCAGGAGCAATACCAAAGCTTAAAAAGTCTGAAAGTGAATCTAATTGAGCTCCCAAATCTGATTCGCTCTGAAGGTGTCTTGCTAGCATGCCATCTAGAACATCACAAATACCAGCAATTAATATACACAAAACAGCTAAATTAAAATCTGCTTCTAATGAAAATCTAATTGAACTTAACCCAAAACAAAGCCCTGAAAGTGTAATAACATTAGGAAGCAAAACTTTAAAATCAATTTTTTTCATATATCTAAGTTAAAAGACGCAAGGACAGATTCACCGGCTACAACCTTATCTCCCACAGAACATTTAACAGTTGATTCTAAAGGCATATATATATCGACTCTGGAGCCAAATCTAATTAGGCCAAATCTTTCTCCTTGATTAAGATTTTGATTTTTAGATACAAATCCCAAAATCCTTCTAGCTATCAAGCCTGCTATCTGAACCACAACAATGTCAGCTCCATGCTCACTATTAATTATTAAGCTGCTTCTTTCATTCTTTTCGCTAGCCTTATCAAGACTTGCGTTTAAGAATTGCCCTTCTTTATAAACAATATTTTTAATAACCCCAGCAACAGGACTCCTATTCACATGAACATTAAAAACATTCATAAATACACACACTCGTTTCATTTTTTCTTGTTCCATTGAAACTTCTTTAGGAGGATAAGCCTCATCTATTAAACAGACTTTTCCATCTGCCGAGCTAATGATTAGATTTGAATCTACTGGAGTATTTCTTGAGGGGTCACGAAAAAACCACAAAGTAAAAAGAGTCAATAAAAATCCAATTATTGAAATTGGAACATAGACAAGGTACGTCAATAGTGAAGTCACAAAAAAGATAAATGCAAATTTCCATCCTTCAGGATGAATGATAGGTCTTTTAGATGGCTTTGTGTCCATAGCTATTTATTAATTACTGAGGCGCGCATTTTATAACATGGTATTTTTTTAAGCTAGACAACAATAAGATTTTGGATGATGGGTCCGGGAGGACTCGAACCTACTGCCAATGGATAATAAGTCATTTGTTTATCTTAAATGGCTTAAGCGGCAATGTCCTTTTTATTTTTTATAGGGCTTAAGGATTCAACAAACTGATTAGTTACCTTTTTCCATGAGTGCTTTTTAGCAAAACTAATACAAGAATTGGAATTAACCTTAATTGCTTCATGTATTGCATATTCGAGATCGTCAGATAAATATCCATTCAAATTATTTTGAATAACATCTATCGGACCTGTCACAGGATATGCAGCTACAGGGGTCCCGCATGCTAAAGATTCAATCATGACTATTCCATAAGTATCTGTCTTTGATGGGAAAACGAAGCATGAAGCTCCGGAATACCATTGTGCTAGATCTTCTTTATACTTATAACCAAGAAAAAGTGCGTCAGGATATTTGCTTTTAAGTTGTGATAACTGGGGTCCTTTACCAATAACTACCTTTTTTAAATGAGATTTTATTTTTAAAAAATCTTCAATGCTTTTTTCATGAGAAACTCTTCCCACATAGAGTAAATAGTCATAATCTACTGGAGAAGTCCTTGGTCTAAAAATATCTAAATCTATAGCTCTACTCCAAGTCTTAAGATTTTTAAAACCTCTTTGAATTAATTCATGTTTCTGTGAAGATGTATTTACAAGTGTATTGGTGGCTCCACTATGAAACCATTTTAAATAGCTATAGGTTATTTCAATAGGAAAATTTATTCTTGCCTTGAGATATTCTGGAAATTTAGTGTGGATAGCTGTGGTAAATTGTATTTTATGTTTTCTACACAGTATTCTAGCCCTAAGACCTAACGGGCCTTCTGTTGAAATATGAATGCAGTCATAATTTTCATTAAGAACATATTTTTTTAGCTGATTGGTCTCGATGGCAATTTTAATTTCAGAATAACCAACTAAAGGTATTGATTTAAATAAGCTTGGTTCAATAATATCAACTTGATGTCCTGCATTAATCAATTCCTTTTTTACGTTAGAAAGCGTTGTAACAACGCCATTAACTTGAGGATGCCATGCATCTGTAACTATTAAAATTTTCATAATTACGAAGCCTTTAATAGCTTAAATTCTTGATTTTCAATTGCACGCCAATCAATTAATTTAAATTGACCGTTATGATCTTCAATTAAAGCGGTTACAGACTCAACCCAATCGCCAGTATTATAATAATCCACACCGTCAATTGATTTAATTTCTGCTTTATGGATGTGGCCACAAACTATTCCATCAAAACCTCTAGAGTTACACTCTTTTACCAAGCTATCTTCATAGTCAGAAGCTTTATTGACTAGTTGCTTTGCTTTATCTTTTAAGTACTTTGATAAAGACCAGTGCCCGTATCCCAGTCTTGCTCGAAAATAGTTAAGTATCTTATTGAGCGACAATAAAAAAGTATAAATTTTGTCTCCAAGTATTGATAAATGACGACCATATCTTGTAACCATGTCAAACTGATCACCATGAATAATTAAAAGTTTTTTGCCTTTAACTGAAACATATTCATACTCTTCTGTAAGTTCTATATTGCCAAGATTAAGTGGCTGATAAAGCCTCAAAAGATCGTCATGATTTCCGGTAATATATTTTACTTTGGTTCCATTTTTAGACATTGATAATATATTTCTAATTACATCTACATGTTCTTGAGGCCAATAAAGCTTAGATTTTAATCTCCAGCAGTCAATAATATCTCCAACTAAAAAAAGATTTTCGCATTCATGCTTCTTTAGAAAATTATATAAAGATTTAGCCTGACAGCCTTTAGAGCCAAGATGAATATCAGAGAGAAAAATTGATTTATATTTAGTCATTTTTCAATTTTGCTTTTTCTATATTTCATTCTTATTACATTTATGTAAACATTTAAAACTTCTATATTGATTTTGTAAAAATAATGTCACAATTGAGTATTAGCTTATAAATTAATCTTATGTAAATTGTGAAATTGATGAGTATACAAAAATATTTTTCTGAGTTTCTTGGTACAGGATTTTTATTTGCTGCCGTGGTTGGATCAGGAATTATGGGTCAAAACTTAAGTCCTAATAATGACGGGGTTATTCTTTTAGTGAATACAATAGCTACAGTTTTTGCACTATACTTTTTAATAATTACTTTTCAAAAATACAGCGCTCACTTTAATCCTGTTGTTTCAATGATAATGTTTTTAAATGGGGCTTTATCTTTTAAAGAACTAATTATTTATGCCTTTTTACAAATAATTGGATCAATACTTGGTGTTTTATTAATAAACTATTTATTTGGCTTGGATGTGTTTCAATTTTCAGTTAATCAAAGGTCGGGAACAAATATTTTTATAAGCGAAATATTTGCTACATTTGGACTAGTTTTAATTATTTTGCTTTCATCTTCTAAAAATACAGCCTCATCAGTTGCAGCATATATCGGAGCAGCATATTGGTTTACATCATCAACATCATTTGCAAACCCTGCAGCATCAA
>CBFHRY010000002.1:15859-42972 GCA_965658385.1 Gammaproteobacteria bacterium | reverse complement strand
TAGAATGTTTTCTGATACTTTTGCTGGCATAAGCCCAGAAAATGTTTTTTTATTTTGTATTGCTCAGTTTATAGGTGGAATATTGGCCTACATATTATATAGATTTGTTTATTTCAAATAATTTAAAGATTTATTTCAAAATGAAATGCTACTCAAACTCTTATACTCGCATGAATGGTGGGCCCGGGAGGACTCGAACCTCCGACCAATGGATTATGAGTCCACTGCTCTAACCAACTGAGCTACAGGCCCCTATAGATATTGGTATATCTGATAAAGAGCGAATCATTATATAAGAATATATTATTTTAGGAAGCTTAGTGGACGTTTTTTATCTGAGAACATACTTGTTAGAATAAACTCATGATTGATTTAAGCAATACAAAGCCTTTTGCCTCAGGGGGCAATAGAGATTGTTATATAAGTCCTATCAATTCTAAAGCTTGTATTAAGGTAACTAAAAAAGAAATCCTTAAAAAAATTAAAAAAAGTAAAGTCTGGTATAAAAAATTTAGATCAAATGAAAGCTTTGATGATAATTTAAGAGAGCAGTTAGCATATAAACAAAAAGCAATTACCTCTCCTCTAGATGACTCTATATGGGATCATTTGGCTAAATGGAATGGAATGGTTAATACAAACTTGGGCCCTGCATCTGAAACAGAGTTGATTGAAAATGATAATGAGATAGCAGAAACCTTGGAGAATTATTTATTCAGAGAGGGCTTAACTGATGAGATTAAACTTGCTATAGAATCTTTTGAAGTCTGGCTGAGGAAACACCGTGTTTTAACAAAAAACATTATTCCGCATAATATTGTTTTAAAAAAAATAGACGGGGCTATAACTTTAAAAATTATCGATGGTTTGGGGTGCTCTTCTTTTATCCCACTGCCAAAGTACAGCAAATACTTTGCTAAAAGATATGTGGAAAGACGAATCTCACTTATGTGGAGCAGAATAAACTGGGACCTAAGTGGTAGAAAAGGAGATTGGAAGTAGGTCCTTTATTCGTCTAAGAAGTTTTTCAAGTGACTTGATCTGCTTGGATGTCTTAGCTTTCTCAGGGCTTTGGCCTCAATCTGTCTAATCCTTTCTCTAGTAACATCAAACTGCTTACCAACTTCTTCAAGAGTATGGTCAGTATTCATACCAATACCAAATCGCATTCTTAAAACCTTTGCTTCTCTTGCAGTCAATGAGCCCAAAATATCATCGGTTGCAAAATGAAGACTTTCTTCAGTTGCATTCTCTAATGGAGATTCGATAACTGTGTCTTCAATAAAATCACCTAAGCTTGAATCTTCATCATCACCAATTGGAGTTTCTGTTGAGATAGGTTCTTTAGCAATTTTCAGTACTTTTCTTACCTTATCTTCGGGCATATCAAGCTCTTTCGATAACTCTTCAGGAGTAGGCTCCCTACCCATATCTTGCATCATCTGACGAGAAACTCGATTTAATTTATTGATTGTCTCAATCATATGAACAGGTATTCTTATTGTTCTAGCCTGATCAGCAATAGATCTGGTTATTGCTTGTCGAATCCACCATGTTGCATAGGTAGAAAACTTATAACCTCTTCTGTACTCAAATTTATCAACTGCTTTCATCAAACCAATATTTCCTTCCTGAATAAGGTCAAGAAATTGCAGTCCTCTGTTTGTGTATTTCTTTGCAATGGATATTACAAGCCTTAAGTTTGCTTCGACCATGTCTTTTTTAGCGCGTCTCATCTTTGTTTCGCCCATAGACATTTTTCTATTAATTTCTTTAATCTCTTTAACAGAAAGGCCAACTGAGTTTTCAATCTCGATAATATCTTTTTGTGCGATTACAACATCCTGCTTCACAGCTTCGAGTAAATCTTTTTTGTATTTCTTTTCTTTTTGAAGAGCATCAATCCATTTAACTTTAGTAAGGTTTTCAGTAAAGTTTTTTATAAAATCTTTTCGTGGCATTCTAGCTTTTTTGACTAATTGCTCTTGAATAAACTTTTCCTTCTCTCTGATGTTACTTAATCCAGATCTGGCAATAATAGCGATATCATCAAACATTCTTGGGCTAAATTTTAAGAATTGGAAAATTTGTCCTAGCTTTTCATATTCAGCCTGCGCTTCTTTTGATGCCCTTCCTTTAGAGTCAACAACTTTCATAGTCTTATTAAACTGCCTTTTTAAGTTAGTCATTCTGCGCTGGACTTCTTTTAAGTCTGGTCCGTTGCTAACTTCCTCGTCAGATTCTTCAGCCTTTTCAGCTTCTTCTTTGGCTCTTTGACTTCCAGGTCCTGCAGAAGGCACATGTTCCATTTCTTCAAGAAAACCAGTTAAAAAATCATTGATTTTCTTTTCGCCATCTTTAACCATTTGATGATAGTCGATTACAAATTCAACTGTTCTTGGATAATGAACACTTGCATGCAGCAGGTCTCTCATGCCCTCTTCTATTCTTTTGGCAATCTCAATTTCGCCTTCTCTTGTTAGCAGATCAACTGTTCCCATTTCGCGCATATACATTCTTACAGGATCAGTGGTTCGGCCAGTTTCATTCTCAACTGCAGCCAAAGCCTCAGCTGCTTGCTCTAAAGCAATATCGTCTGAGTCCTCAGATTCAGCTAGCATAAGGGTGTCAGCATCTGGAGCTGTTTCATGAACTTGAAGCCCCAAATCGTTGATCATTCCAATAATTTCATCGACTTGATCAGGATCTGAGATGTCTTCCGGAAGATGATCATTAACATCTGCATAGGTTAAATAACCTTGCTCTCTCCCCTTTTCTATAAGCTCTGCAATTTTTGAGCCTTTTTTACTTAACTTGTCCACTAGTTCTCCAAATGTATTAACTATATGTAGTGATTAATTATTACTTTTCAATCACTTACTGCGCTTAAATTTCTTAATAAATTTTGATCAGCTTCTGAGATATTTTCTTTTTTTAGAATGACCTGTTGTAATTCTCTTTTTTCTGCAGAAGAAATTTCTTGCATATTATACTTTTCTTTTAAGATTTCCTCTCTATCTTTTTCAGATTTCGAAATTGTATTTACACAATCAATAATCATCTTTTTTGCGTCCTCAAGCGAAAGATTGATATCAGATATAAGAGCTTCACTAAAAACATTTTTTATTGGCTCTTTTTCTATGCTTTCAAAGACAATAGAAGGGTTAGATTCAGGATTATTTTTGAATTTATCCCTTATGGAATGAATAAAATAAAATTTAGAATCTTGTTTTATATCATCAAATATCATATCTGCTGCGAGCTTGGGATGTTGTATCAACGAAGTAAAAATTCCTAAAACTGCTTTTTTTGCAATCTGAGATGATGTCTTGGGATTTGTATTATTTGGTTCATTTTGTATCTCAACCCTTCCTAGAGAGGATGAAGAGGTAAGAAGTTTTGCAAAATCAAGACTGCATACTTTTGATACCTCATCAATGTAGGCTTCTTTAAGTGGCTGATTGTTTATCTTGCTAACAAGAGATGCGGCAAATTTTGCAGCAATCGATCTACCCTCGATAGTATCAAGGTCAGCTTGCTCTTTAACTGTATCAAGAAAAAATTGAGAAAATGAAATTGCGCTCTCGGAAAGATCTAAAAAAGCTTGCTTACCTTTTTCATTGATAAAGCTATCAGGATCATGACCTTCATCAAGAAAAATAAATTTAATATTAATATCCTCTCTTAATATAGGTAATCCATTCTCTACAACCCTCCATGCGGCTTTTCTTCCTGCAAGGTCGCCATCAAATGCAACGTATATATTTTTTGAATACCTCATCAATTTAGAAATATGCAGGCCTGTAATGGCAGTACCCAGTGAAGCTACTGCATTCTTCACACCGTTTTGATGGAGGGCTATGACATCCATGTATCCTTCAACAACAAAAACTGATTGAAGAGGGTTATTTAATTTACGTGCCTCATATAACCCATAGAGCTCTTTTGATTTACTGAATGTCTTTGTTTCGGGCGAATTAAGATACTTTGGCTCTCCTTCATCAATTATTCTTCCGCCAAAAGCAATATGATCACCTTTTATATTTCTTATTGGAAACATTAACCTTCCTCTAAACCTATCCTTCATCTTTTCAGAAAAAAGCCCAGATTCAGAAAGATCTTCCTGCTTGTATTCTTTTGATAATATTTCAAATAACCCCTCCCATTCATCTAGGGCATATCCAATATTAAAAAATTTTGCGGTCTCTCCTGTTATCGATCTAGATTTAAGGTAATCTACTGCCTTATTGCCAGTATCTGCTTTCAATTGTTTTTCGTATATCTCTACAGCACGCGCATTTATACTCAGAGCTTCTTTAGTATCTACCGATTTGTGAGTTCTAGGAACCTCTAAACCGACTGACGAAGCGATGCTCTCAACCGCATCAACAAAATCTAGATTCTCGTAATTTCGTAAAAAATTAATTGAATTTCCCTTGGCGTTACAGACAAAACAATAATAAAACTGTTTGTCTTGGTTTACTGCCATTGAAGGATTGGTGTCATCATGAAATGGACAAATACCCCAAAAATTATTGCCTTTTTTGTTCAATTGAACACGTCTGCCAATAATATCGACAATATCTGATTGATCTAGTATTTGATCTATAAAACTAGAAGGTATCGACATTTTGATTTAACCAATTATCTATTAAAATTTTTGCTGCATGTGCATCAATAGCTTCGCTCTTAATGCTTGTCTTATTCTCAGTCATTAATTCTTTAAAATTTTGTCTTGCCTCAAAGCTTGTTAGCCTCTCATCAATATATTTACACTCTATACCAGTTAGTTTATAAAGTTTTTTATGGAACTTTTCTACAAGTTTCATAATATCACTATCTGTTCCATCCATATTCAATGGCTTTCCTATTAACATTAGCTCCGGCTGCCACTCATTAATTATTTCTAATATTTGGCCCCAATTAATTCTATTATCCTTATTAAAAACAACCGCTAAAGGAGAGGAGCTTTTTGTAATAGTTTGACCTACAGCTACTCCTATTTTTTTTGTTCCAAAATCAAAAGCTAATATTTGCATAGTTTTAGTTTGATGAGAAATTCCAATCTCTAACAATTTCTAAGTAACCATACTCTTCGAGCATTAATGGATCAAAGGCTGGAAAAGGAGCAGATTCATTTAAAATTCTAATTGCCAATAAATCAATTTCATCAACACCTGATGATATTGCTATTTCGGATCTTATTAAATTGCCAAGCGAATCGATAGTCGCAATGATTTGGACCATTTCATTATTTAGGCTTAGACCATTTTCAGAAATTATCTTGTCTCCGGCTGATTCAATTTGTCTTTGCCATAGGTTTAAATACTGAGCCTCAGCATTATTTACAATTGAATTTGCTTGTAGCTTCTTAACCTTATTTGATTGCACCGAACTTTTTTTCATTAATGAGATATTTGAGAGTGTATTGTCATTGATATCTATCTCAGAAACATCAGGCATTACAGATGCAGAGCCTATCTCATCAATATTTGAATTTGCTAATTTAACATTAATAATAGGAGTGTTTTTCAGAAATGGTAATTCATAAAAAGTTGTAAATGTTATGCCAAAAATTAGTGCTAGATGAATAATTATAGATAGCACAAAGGATTTATTAAGATTTAATGATCTTGAGCTAGAGTTTTTTGTTAGTAAGTGAGAACTCATAAACCTTGAATGTATTCCTTAATTGGATTTTTTCCCGTTTGATCAAATATTTCTCTAGCGCATGTCGGGCTAGTTATATTAATCTCCGTCAATCTGTCACCGATCATATCTATACCAGCAAAGTTAATGCCTTCATCTTTTAATTTTTTTGCAACAATTGATGCAACTTCCATTTGCTTATTGGTTATTTGCATGGCAACACCTTTACCCCCAGCAGCTAAATTACCTTTAAAATTTCCACCTTGAGGTATTCGAGCTAAAGCAATTTCAAAAGGCTTCCCATGTATTACTAAAATTCTAAAATCGCCATCATAAATATCTTCTAAGAATTCCTGTGCAATAATTTTTAATGAAGAGTTAGCGGTCATTTTTTTAACTATCTCTATCTGATCTTCTTTTATTTCATCAAGTTTATAAATGGAAGCTCCACCCATTCCATCAAGAGGTTTAACAATAATATTTTTATGTTTTTTTTGGAAATCTATTACTTTTTCAATATCAGATGTGATGATTGTGTCTGGAATATAATCAGAAAAATATAGAGCAAATACCTTTTCATTAAACTCTTTTATTGCCCTTGGGTTGTTATAAACCCTAGCTCCATTATTCTCAGCTAAGCTTAATAAATGTAAGCAATTGTTATAATTAGTATCAACTGGAGGGTCTTTACGCATAAATACATAGGAAAAATCTGAAAGCTTGAATGTAGAAGGCGAAGTTGCTGAAAATGATTTTTCTATATCTACAAACTTACAGTCTGCATAAACATCTTTTTGAAAGATATTAATAGATTCCATTTCACATTGATAAATCTCAAAACCATGTGCGCTTGCCTCTTCCATCATAAAAATTGATGTATCTTTCTTATGATTCAATGAATCAAATACATCAGTTATAAATAAAAGTTTTTTGCTCATAATTTTCCAAGAAAGTTTCTTGCAAGTGTAAGGCCAACAATAGCGGCAGTCTCTGCTCTTAAAGTATGGTTACCTAGAAGTTTAATGCTAACATTTTTGTCAATTAAAAGAGATCTCTCTTCCTCAGAAAACCCTGATTCTGGACCAGTTATTAGCCCAATTGAAGCATCATTTTTGATATCATCATTGTCTAAATTATTGCTGCCTGTAAAATCAAAGGCTATAAAGCTATCTATTGCAAACTTATCTTTATCTGTAACGATTTCTTTAAGATTTTTTATAAATACTATATGAGGTAAAAAATTTCTTCCTGATTGTTTACATGCCCCAACAACAACATCTTCAAGCTTAGATATTATTTTTGATATATTTTTTTTTGCGATGCTTTGATCAACAAAATCTGGTCTGTAAACAAAAATTTTATTTACTCCGATTTCAATAAGCTTTTGCACCATAAAATGTAAATTATCTTTTTTAAGAACTGGGATAATGCTTGAGGTTTTATTGCTACCCTCATCTTCCTGTATAGGATTAGATGTTAAAAAAAGTTTTGTCTTATTACGAGCAATATCTTTTATTTCAAATTTTCCTGTTAGACCTCTGCCATTAAAGACTTCTACGCTATCTCCTTCAGCAAGCCTTAAGACCTTAAAAAGGTGAATAGATTGAAGTGAGTCTAGCTCTATTGATGCACTATGTTCGGTAAATGATTTACTATAAAATCTATGAAGCCTCATTCCAACATTATAGCTACTGGTTAATAAGAATGTCAGAGATAAATATTATATTAGTTCGACATGGAGAAGCTTCTGCCTCTTGGTCAGAAGACCCAGACCCCGGGTTAAGCAAAGATGGTATTAATCAGGCAAAAAAGCTCTGTGAAGATGAAAGCCTTAAAAATCTTCATAATTTTAAATTCATTTCAAGCCCTAGGAAGCGAGCCCAAGAAACTTCAAGTTTTCTATCAAGTAAATTGAATAAAGTAATTGAAATTAATGATGTCTTTGATGAAATTCCTGCTAAAGGAGTCTTGCTTGAGGATAAAATGGAGTGGCTTAAAAGCATTGCTTCGATGCCAATTAAAGATTTGCCAATTTCAGTTCAAAAATGGAATGAAAAAATAATTGATACAATCTTATCAATAAATCAAGATAGTATAATTTTTACGCACTTTATGGTTATGAATGCAGTTGTAGCTTATGCAAAACAATTTTCTAAGCTGGTAAATATAAGCCCTGATTACACTTCTACTATAAAAATTACAGCAAAAGATTCTCAAATTATTTCATTAAAAGTTGGGGATCAGAAAAAAACTAAGATCAATATATAAAAAACTATTGAGCAATTTTTAAACAACTGTAAAATTTAGTGACCAAAAAATAATTGCTTTAAATTGACAAAAAAAGAATCATCCTTTGACAGCTATTCAAAAAAACCTCTCAAAGACGAGGTTAGAAAAGCAATGAAGAGATATTACAGACAGCTTGATTCGAGTGCACCTATAGATGTGTATGATCTTGTATTGTCAGAGATAGAGCCCCCTCTTCTAATTCAAACTATGAAATATGCTAATAACAATCAATCAAAAGCAGCTAAAATTCTTGGTATCAATAGAACAACTCTTCGCACTAAACTTAAAAAATATAATATTGGAAAATAATGAGCCTTATACAACCAAAAACAGCCCTAGTAAGTCTCTCTGATAAAACTGGATTAAACGAGATTGTTAAATATCTTACCTCGAAGAATGTAAAGATCCTCTCTACCGGTGGAACATACAAAGCAATCAGAGAGATATGTTCAGATGTTATAGAAGTTTCTGAATTTACTGGGTTTGAAGAGATGATGGATGGAAGGGTTAAAACTCTTCATCCAAAAATACATGCTGGCATTCTTGCAAGAAGAGATAAAGACTTAGAAGTGTTGTCTGAAAGAGGCTTTGAACCAATAGATCTTGTTATAGTAAATTTATACCCATTTAAAGAAACTGCTGCTTCGGACTGTTCTTTTGAAGAAGCCATTGAAAAAATTGATATTGGTGGGCCAACAATGATTAGATCTGCAGCAAAAAACTTTAAAGATGTAGCTGTTTTGACAGACCCAGCCGACTATGCAGAATTTATAAATCAATGGGAAAATGATGGCGGTGTATCGATTGAATTTAGGGAAAAACAAGCAAAAAAAGTTTTTGCTTTGATGGCAGACTACAACACTTCTATTGCAAACTATTTATCTAATGAAGATGAAAAAACACTACCGAATTTTGTATTTAGTAAATCTTCACAATTAAGATACGGCGAAAATCCTCATCAAGAAGCAAGACTGTTGACCTTTAATGGTCTTCAAAATAAAAATATTGCAAATGCTGAGATCCTCCAAGGAAAGGAAATGTCATACAACAATATTGTTGATGCTGATGCTGCATGGGAATGTGTTAGAGAATTTGATGATCCTGCTTGTGTTATTGTTAAGCATGCCAATCCTTGTGGAGTTGCTTCATCTCACTCACATCTTGAAGCATATAACTTAGCATTTCAAACAGATCCTACTTCTGCATTTGGAGGTATTATTTCTCTAAATGGACCTCTAGATGGAACAACAGCAAATGAAATTAATCAAAGGCAGTTTGTTGAAGTCATTATTGCTACAGACTATAGCGAAGAAGCTCTTGAGATCCTTAAAAGCAAAAAAAATATTAGAGTTTTAAAAGTAGACTTAGAGCAAGATAATCCATATCCAGGAGTTATAAAAAAAGTCTCTGGAGGAATTTTGATTCAAAGTGATGATAGTTTTAGCGTTCCTGAGTCATCTTTAGTTTGTGTGTCAAAAAGACAGCCTAGTGAGGAAGAAATGGGAGATTTAATGTTTGCTTGGAAGGTAGCAAAGTTTGTTAAATCTAACGCTATAGTCTATGCAAGAAACAAACAAACAATTGGAATTGGAGCTGGGCAAATGAGCAGAGTAATAAGCGCAGATATTGCTAACCTAAAGGCTAGTGAAGAAGGACTTGAAGTTAAAAATGCTGTCATGGCTTCCGATGCTTTTTTCCCTTTTAGAGATGGCATTGATAAAGCTGCGTCTAGTGGTATAGCGGCAATAATTCAACCTGGTGGCTCTATAAGAGATGAAGAAGTGATTGCGGCTGCTGATGAAAATGATATGGCAATGGTATTCACTGGAACGAGGCATTTTAGACACTAATGAAAATACTGGTTATTGGGTCTGGGGGAAGAGAGCATGCATTGGCATGGAAGGCAGCCCAAGATGTAGATGTGTCTGAGGTTTTTGTATGTCCAGGTAATGCTGGAACAGAGCTAGAAGAAAAATTAACAAATATTGCTATTGATCATACTGACTTTGATTCAATTGAAAAATTCTGTCATGAGCAAAAAATTTATTTGGTAATTATTGGACCAGAGCAACCTTTGGTAAATGGATTGACAGACTTCTTAGTATCAAAAAATATTAATGTATTTGGGCCTTCTAAAGCTGCAGCTCAATTAGAAGGATCAAAAACATTTTCTAAAGATTTCTTTAAAAAATATGGCATACCGACTGCTGATTATGCTTCCTTTGATAATTTTAATTCTGCATCTCATCATTTAAATGAAATTAATTACCCAACAGTAGTAAAAGCTGATGGTCTGGCTGCAGGAAAAGGCGTCATAATTTGTGAAAACAAAGCAGAAGCCATAGATGCACTTGAAAGTATTTTTAATGATAATGTCTTTGGAAGCGCTGGAAGCAGAGTTGTTATTGAAGACTTCTTAAAAGGTGAAGAAGCAAGTTTTATAGCTGTAGTTAGTAAAGATAAAATTATTCCTCTAGCAACAAGTCAAGATCATAAGGCTATTGGTGAAGGTGATGTTGGTTTAAACACTGGTGGCATGGGCGCTTATTCTCCAGCTCCTATTGTTACTGAAGCAATTCATGAAAAAATTATAAATCAGGTTATGGAGCCTACAATGCATGGCCTTATTGCAGAAGGGTCTCCATATTTGGGATTTTTATACGCTGGGCTAATGATTGATGGTGACGATATTAAAGTTCTTGAGTTCAACTGCAGATTTGGTGATCCAGAAACACAGCCTATTCTAATGAGGCTTGAATCAAGTCTTGTTGAGCTTTGCATGAACGCTATTAATGATGAGATGGAGCATCATGATATTAAATGGAACCCAATGTCTGCTTGTGGTGTTGTTATAGCATCTGGAGGATATCCTGAAAAATATGCTTCAAATAAAGAAGTTCTAATTGAACAAGAAGATGACTCAAGCTCTAAACTGTTTCATGCAGGCACCAAGTTGGTAGATGGCAAGGTGTTAACTTCTGGGGGGAGGGTTTTTTGCGCTACTGCACTTGGGGATGATCTTAAAAAGGCACAAGAAAAAGCATATGAATTAGTGAATAAGGTTAGCTTTGAAAATTCTTACCATAGAAAAGATATAGGTTATAAAGGTATTTATATGGGTGTTAAATGGGTTTAATAGATAACATTATTAACGAATGTGATATCGCATTAAAAACTTTATCCAACTCAAAACCAGGCACTAATAGAGAATATCCAGTCAGTGAGAAATCTAGCAAAAGTGAAGAACTTACTAAACAAGAGAAGAATTTATCTATTCAAATGATGCGAGTTAACTTGGCTGGTGAGGTTGCTGCACAGGCCTTGTACAGAGGTCAAGCTATGGTGTGTAAAGATCAGGAAATTAGAGAGCACCTTATTGAAGCCGGAGAAGAAGAAACGGATCACTTAATCTGGTGCAAAAGAAGATTAGATGAGCTTGATGGCAGGAGCTCTGTTTTTAATCCTATTTGGTATGTAGGGTCCTTTGCTATAGGCGCTATATTTGGAAATATGGGAGAAAAAATAAGCTTGGGCTTTGTTGAAGAGACTGAAAAGCAGGTTGTAAAGCATATTGATAAGCATCTTGATAAGATTTCACCAAAAGATCAGGACACCATAGATATACTTAAAACAATGCGTGAAGATGAAGATGCGCATGCGAAACAGGCTGAAGAAAGTGGTAGTGAAGAACTTACTAAACCGACAAAAAAAATTATGGAATACACTGCCAAGATAATGACATCCTCTAGCACATATATATAGTCACCTAGACTATTTCATTTGTTGCCACTTAATTGGCACTCCTTCAAGTTGATATCGATTGGATTCTTCTCTCAATTTTTCATACTCTGTTTTAGATGAATATACGGTAACTATGAGAGCATTTTGTTTATTTGCAGTTATTCTTAATACCCTACCCATTCTCTGAATTCTTTGCCTTTTAGATGATGAGGCGCTTAGTATCATGGCTCCATCTGCCTCAGGCATATCAAATCCTTCATCTAAAGCAGTGCAACTAACCAAGACATTTAAATTGCCGCTCTTGAAGTTATTTAAATTTTCTTCTCTTTCTGAGGCATCGAGATCTGTATTGTAAATAGCTGATTGATATCCTTTGGTATTAATAATTGTATTGAATTCTTTAGCTTGTTTTTTATTCTCTGTAAAAACTATCCAGCTGTCTCGTTTATATTTTTGTAGTAGTTCAATTCCAAAAGGTATTCTATTTTTTGAGTTTTTTACCATTCTTGCCCTGTTAAAGATCATCATCTTGAGCGGGTAATCATTCATATTATTTCCACCTATAGTGGCTGCCCTTCTTTGAATGCTTTTAGTAAATTTTTTATATTCATCTTCCTCTTCTCGGGTCATTGCAGCATACGCATAGAGCAACTTGAAATTAACAATAACTTCGTCTTCTCTTGCATCAATGTAATCGTAATCAAAGATAATATCGCCCAGAATTTTTTTTATAATAATGTAAAAATTATCGTCATAATCTCTTTCCGGTGTTGCAGACAGGCCGAGAGTTGCGTGCCAGTTATTTGTGAGTGTTTCTCCTCTTTTTTCTGTACCAATTTTGTGGCACTCGTCTACTATAAGCAGAGTCTGAGATGCATCAAACTTGTCTATAATATTTTTTACTGAATCAATTGTTGAAATTGTGATCATCGAAAGCTCTTCTAGATGCTCTCCACCACCATTTAACGATAGTTGATTGGCATCATAAGATTGCAATAAGCCTTCATACCATTGATCTAATAATGCAATTGAAGGAACAACAATTAAAATAGAATTATTTTGATTTTCTTTTAGGTATTGCTTAAGGCAATGAATAGCAAATACTGTTTTGCCCCCTCCAGTAACAACTTTTACAATTCCTCTCTTCCTATTCCACCATAATGGAAAAGCAGTTTCTTGCCATTCTCTTAACTTCAAAGAAGCTTTCCTCTCATTAAGCTCTCACCAATTAGATATACATTAATGCCATTACTTTTAAGCATTTCGATATCGCTGATATTTTTAATACCGGATTCTGATACAAATATATTTTTGCCATCAAATTCCTGTTTTAAATTTATAGAATTTTGAATATCTACCTCAAATGTTTTTAAATTCCTATTATTTACTCCGATTATGGCATTCTCAAATATCTTTACCCTATCAAGCTCGATCTTGTCATGAACTTCTATTAAATAATCTAGTTTGAGATTCTCAGCCAAATCAATAAAGTGACTAATTTCTTCATCATTCAGAATGCTTGCTATAAGAAGAATACAATCTGCGCCCATTAATTTTGCCTCATAGATTTGATACTCATCAATCATGAAATCTTTTCTAAGTATGGGCAATTGAGTGATTTTTCTTACTTCTTTGAGATACTTTGGACTCCCAAGAAAGTAGTCTTCCTCTGTAAGAATTGAAAGAGCAACTGCACCCAATTCTTCATATTCTTTTGCTTTTTTTATGGGATCAAAATCTTCTGCAATAATTCCAGCGCTGGGAGAGGCTTTTTTAATTTCTGCGATTATAGCTTCATCTTTTTCAGTTAAGCTCTGCTTAAATCTAGGATTTTCTAGATTTAATTCATTAATCTCTTTTTTAAGATCATCCAATGAGACAAGCTTCTTCTTTTCTTCAAGCTTAGCCTTGGTGTTTATTACAATCTCTCTTAGAATACTCATTATTGATTTGATGCCCTAATATATGCATTGAGCTTATTTGCGGCCTCTCCATTATTCATCAAAGCAAAGGCTTGCTCTATGCCATCTTTTATAGATTCGGTTTTATTGGCAAGATATATCGCTGCTCCTGCATTTAAAGCAATCATGTCCTGAACAGCTGATTCTTTTCCAGAAAATGCTTCATTAACTAGTTCGAGGCTCTCTTCTGGAGAGTTTGCGGCTATCTCATCAAAACTCCTTAAGGAAAGTCCAAAGTCTTTAGGTGAAATTACATAGTTGTTTATCTCATTATTTTTTAATTCAGATACAAAAGTTTTTCCTGTAATTGTAATTTCGTCCAGCCCATCTTCCCCATGCACTATAAGAACCCTATTCATATCAAGATGTTTTGCTACTGATGAAAACGTCTCAACCAGCGATTGATCATAAACGCCTATTATTTGTCTTTTTGCCCCACATGGATTTGTATGAGGTCCTAAAAGATTGAATATTGTTTTCTTAGCAATTTTTTGCCTTACAGGCATTACATATTTCATAGAGTCATGATGCAAAGGGGCAAATAAAAAAACAAAGCCAACTTCATGAAAAACATTGAGCAACTTTTCTCTATCGTGTGCAATATTTGCACCTGCTGCAGTTAAAAAATCAGCACTGCCTGATTTACTAGACACAGCCCTATTGCCATGTTTTGTAACAGAAGCCCCGCTAGCAGCAGCAACAAACGAAGATGCTGTTGAACAGTTGAATGTATGCAGGCCTGACCCACCTGTCCCACACGTGTCTATATGGTCAAGTGTACCAACATTAAACTTAAGAGATTTATCCCGCATAACTGACGCTGCAGCAGAAATCTCTGTCTCTGTTATGCCTTTTGCATTCAATAACAATAAGAAATTTTCAATGTCTATATCATCTACGGCTCCAGTCATAATATTATTTATGGCTTGCTGCATATCTAAAAAATTTAGATCTAATTTTTTATTAAGCTGGTTAATAATGTCTTTCATAATGCTACAAAATTTTTAATTAAGTCCCTTCCATGCTCAGTATCTATGGATTCTGGATGAAATTGAAAACCATATATTGGTTTGTCTTTGTGCTTAACTCCCATAATGAGGTCTGGATCATTTTCTATTGTGGCTGTAATGATTAATTCCTTGGGGAGGCTTTCCTTTTTTATAATCAAACTATGGTATCTAACTACAGAGTAAAGCTCATTTATGCCTTTATATATATCATCACCATTATGTTTAATGATAGATTTTTTTCCATGCATAGGTAATGGAGCTTTTATTATTTCAGCTCCAAATGCTGCTCCTATAGATTGATGTCCAAGGCATATCCCAAGAACTGGAATATTAACAGACTTAATTAGCTCAACTGAAATTCCAGCCTGAAGAGGCGTGCATGGTCCGGGGGAAATAATTATCTTTCTAGGATTCATCTCCAAAACTTCTGAAACACTACACTCATCGTTTCTTATTACTTTTATATCAGATTCTATTTCTCCAACATAATGAACAAGGTTGTATGTAAAACTATCGTAGTTATCGATAACTAGTATCATTGAATCATCTCCAGAGCATCTAGAAAGACTTTTGCCTTTTGCTTGCACTCTTCCCATTCTTTTTCAGGAATTGAGTCTGCAACCACACCCGCTCCGGCACCAACATGAATAATACTATCTTTTATAACAGCTGTTCTTATGGCGATTGCTGTATCGACATCACCATTCCAAGATATATATCCAATTGCGCCCCCGTATATACCTCTTGAACTTGGCTCAATTTCATTAATGATCTCCATTGCCCTTATCTTTGGGGCTCCCGACAATGTTCCTGCGGGCAAAGAAGATTTGATTGCATCCATATAATTTAAATTACCCAATAATCTCCCTGTTATATTTGAAACTATATGCATGACATGAGAATATTTTTCAATAATCATCTTATCAGTAACTTTCACAGAACCAATTTCAGATATCTTACCAACATCATTTCGACCTAAATCTATTAACATAAGATGCTCTGCGATTTCTTTGGGATCATTTAGAAGATCGATCTCATTGCCTTTATCTTCATCTATGGTTTGGCCTCTTTTTCGTGTACCAGCAATTGGCCTTAGTGTTATTTTATCTTGTTCGAGTCTTATTAATATTTCTGGAGATGCTCCAACAACCTTACATTCTTTTAGATTTAGATAGTACATATATGGAGATGGATTGAGGACCCTCAAGGCTTTATACAGTTCAAAAGGATCTGAATCAAAAGGCAAAGAGAAATCTTGAGCTAAGACTACCTGAAAAGCATCACCCTCAAGAATGTAATCTTTGATTTTTTTTACTCCGTTAAGATATTCATCTTTATTAAAATTTGAATTGAACTCTAATTTGCCGGTTGGTTTTTTAAAATCTAATAATTGATTGTCATTTTCAATGAGAAAAATTTCTTCCATAGATTCAAGAATATTTAAAGCCTCATCATATGAGCATGAAGATGGATCGGCGTTATAAACAAGTTGAATGGAATTATCAGTATTATCAAAAACAATTAATTTATCAGACTTCACCAGGTAAATTTCTGGCATATGTTCTTTAAATTTTGATTCTTTTGATTGAAGGCTGTTAATTTTCTTTTCAGCATATCTAGCACTTTCATATGCAAAAAAACCAACATACCCTCCATAAAATCTTGGAAGGTTTTCTATGTCAGGCGAATGATATTTTGATGTGAGGTGGCTTACCTCACCAAGAGGATCTTCGGATTGATAGCTGTCCAGATTGTTGTCTTGAAAGGTTTCAACAGTATTGCCTAAAACCTTAATATATTCTTTACAATCAATTCCCAAGATAGAGTATTGGGCCCACTTAATCCCCCCTTCAACAGACTCAAGAACAAAAGAATTCTCATCTTGATTCAATCTGGAATAAATAGATAAGGGAGTTTCATTATCTTTATAGATTTTTTTTGCAATAGGAATCATATTAAATCCCTTATCTGCAAAATTATTGAAATCTTGTCTAGTTATCATTGCTGAGTATGTTATTTATATTAATAATATCGCCAACTTGGATTTTATTATGCTTAAACCAATCCTTCTTTACTTCTAATGCATATAGAACTGGTTTTGAGGAACAAACAGATACCTCTGAAAAAGGTTCCATATGATGGATTTCAGTTATTTTTCCATTTTTATTAATGTAGGCAACATTAAGTTCAGCTGGAGTATTTTTCATCCACATGCATTGTGTTTTAGCATAATCCCAAGCAAAAAACATACCATAATCATCTGATATATTTTTTATATTCATTAATCCTTTTTTTCTAAGTTCAAACGTATTTGCAATATCAATCTCATCAAGATAATTATTTAGGTCAATTAATTTAGCAGCGCCAATGTATGGCGATAAAAGTAAAAAAATAAATATATAAAACTTATACGATCTTTGAACGTAGGTCTGAAATGGTCTGCTCATAATTATCTGTATTAAAAATTGCAGATCCTGCAACAAATGTATCTGCTCCAGCTTCAGCCGCTTTGGCAATGGTGTCTTTGTTAATACCGCCATCTATCTCAAGACGAATATCTCTTCCAGAGGCATCAATCATTTGCCTAACTTTTTTTAATTTTCCTAAAGAACTGTCTATAAATGATTGTCCCCCAAATCCTGGATTGACACTCATGATCAAAACAAGGTCAAGTTCATCCAACACATTCTCAAGAATATCTAAGGAAGTTGCTGGGTTAAAAACCAATCCAACTTTACAGTCCTTCTCCTTAATAGCCCTGATTGATCTATGAACATGCCTTGATGCTTCAGGGTGAAAACTTATTAGATCAGCTCCAGCCTTTATAAAATCTTGAGCTAAGCTATCAACAGGATCAATCATTAAATGAACATCTATAAAACTTTTGATTCCATAGTCTCTTAGAGACTGGCAAACCATTGGGCCAATGGTTAAATTTGGCACATAATGATTATCCATAACATCAAAATGGATCCAGTCTGCTCCGGCCTTAATTACATCTGAGACTTCTTCGCCTAGCTTGGCAAAATTTGCAGATAGTATAGATGGAGCAATTATGTGCTTAGTTGTACTCATGGGTTAATTTTCATCTTTAAACGCTTCATTGGCAAGAGCTAACCTCTCAATTGTTCCTGTATCTATCCATAATCCATCAAAAAACTCGCCGCTCACTTTTCCAAGCTGTATATATTTATGTATAACTGGATTCCAAATGCTATAAGGCGTTTTAGTATTTTCAAATCCCTTAAATATTTTAGGGTTGATTACTGAGATTCCACTCCATGTCATATTATTTGAGTCAGTGATTGAAACTACTGAATCATCAATTGAAAAATCACCCACTAAATTGTGATCAGGGTTTTTTACTCCAACGATATGGGCATATTCAACATCCATAACTAAGGTATCTAGTCTGAATTCATGGCATATATCTGCATTGATTAATAAAAATGACTCATCACCTAGATAGTTTAATGCTTGCATGACTCCTCCCCCGGTGCCTAATAACTCGGCTTCGTCTGAGAATATAATTTTTATATTTGGGAACATTGAAATTACGTGATCTTTTATATGCGACTTTAGATGAAAGACATTAATTATTATTTCGTCAAAACCATTTTTTACTAATAGCTCTATATTTCTCTGAATTAAAGATTTATTCCCAACTATTAAATTCGGCTTGGGTACGGTATCTGTTAGTGGCCTTAATCGTTTACCAAGGCCTGCAGCAAGAATCATGGCCTTCATAGCTCGCCCATCCTTTTTCTTAAAACAGGACTAGCTTTTTCGATTAGCAGTGTCTTGCATGTATGATTTTCTTCAGGAATTAAATCAATAAGATTATCCAATACCTGTGATAAATCTTTGAGGCGAAATGATCTTTTGGTTTCTAAATATAATTTTGACAAAGTCCCTAAAATTCTCATGCCTCTTTGGATTCCACCCCACCTTAACCATTCAAAAGTATCTAGGGCATGAACATCAAGCTTCGTGAATTCATTATATTTTTTTAGTTGTTTGAGAATTATTTCTTTTGGATAGGTTTTATAGTGGTCGATAAAAATCCCAGCCAAATCAATTCCTATTGGTCCATGACATAAATCTTGAAAATCTATAACACATATATCATTGTTAATTGCATGAAGGTTTCTTCTTTCAAAATCAAAGTGACAATTCATCCATGGTTGTTGACTTAAATTTTCTAATGCTTGTTGTTCGATGTCATTCAGTTGCGAAGAAAGGCTTATATCTAGAAAATTATTCAGAAACATTTCATCCATCATTCGCATTTGAGTAGATAAGTCATCTAAGGTTAGAGTTGGGAGTTGAGGTATTTGAGCTAATTGCAATTTAGATAAAAGTTTCAAAGTTTCATCCAGCAGAAGCCCTCTATTATCTTTTTCAATATCAATATCAATAAGAGAAACATCTCCAATGTCTTGTTGAATAGTTACGCCTATCTTCCCATCATGTTTTAATACTCTAGGGCATAATATGCCTGACTTAGCCAAGTATTCTGAGGTATGAACAAAAGATGTTTGATCACCATGCAGGGGGTCTAGATAGCATAATATTACTGTCTCATCATTCTGAAGATGGAGCCTATAATAAACTCTTCCACTAGCTTCTAGTTTTAAAGGGCTAATATCAGATGGATCATAGCCAAGTTTATTAGCTAAAAGATAAATGTCAGTATCTTTCAATTAACTATTTTTAACTTCCTCTGGCAGAGGGGTGTCATCTGGAACAAAAAAGTCTGGCATAAGTTCTGCAAAAGGTACATCAGCGTATTTAGTGAAATCAGTTATACCTGCAGAATGCAGAACCAAATCATCAATACAAAAATTACCAGTAAACGATTTTGCATCTTTTGTAAGTATTTCATATGAAGCATCAGCCATGATGTCTACATTTCTTGAAAGTCTCATTATTTCATCTCCACCTAAATGATTTTGAACTGCAGCAGTAGCAATAGCTGTTCTTGGCCATAATGCATTTACAGCTATGCCAAACTCTTTGAATTCTTCTGCCATACCTAAAACACACATACTCATTGTGTATTTTGCCATCGTGTAAGCAACGGTGCCTGAAAACCATTTAGCACTCATATCTAATGGTGGTGATAGATTTAATATATGTGGATTCTCCGACTTTTTTAGATGCGGCAAACAATACTTACTAACCATGTATGTTCCTCTGCCATTTATCTGATGCATAAGATCATACCTTTTCATAGCTGTATCTGTTACGTTAGTGAGCTGGATTGCTGAGGCATTATTGATGCAGATATCAATGCCTCCAAAATGCTCTACAGCCTGATTAATAACATCTCTCACATTATCTTCATCTCTAATATCACAAACTACTGGGAGCGCATCACCTCCAGCTTGAACTATTTCGTCAGCAGCTGTAAATATAGTACCAGGCAATTTAGGATGTGGTTCTGTAGTCTTTGCTGCTATGACGATCTTAGCTCCATCTGATGCAGCTTTCTTTGCCATTGCCAAACCAATACCTCTACTGCCACCAGAAATGAAAATTACTTTATCTTTTAAGCTCATATGTTTCCTCTTGTTGCTAAATTTATCTATGTATTAAAATTTTTCCATATATGGTCTCAAGTCTATCTCATGAGACCAAGCACTTCTATGTTGACAGTGTATATTCCAATAATTTTCAGCGATCATATCTGGTCTTAAAATACCATCTTGTTCTTTCAAAGCATAAATATCAGGGAAAAGCTCTTTTATAAACTGCGTATCAATAGCGCCATCGATTATAAAATGAGCTACGTGAATACCTTGGGGGCCAAGCTCTCTTGCCATGCTCTGAGCTAAAGCTCTTAACGCAAATTTTGCTCCAGCAAATGCTGAAAACCCAGCACTCCCTCTCAACGAAGCCGTGGCACCTGTAAAGAATATGCTGCCATGACCCCTTTTCTTCATATATTTAGCAGCCTCTCTTCCAGTTAAAAATCCTGCAAAGGCTGCCATCTCCCAAACTTTTTTATAAACTCTCGAGGTAGTCTCTACTATTGAGTAGTAAACATTAGCGCCTGGATTAAAGACAACGACATCTATTGGTGCAACTGTTGATTCTATTTCTTTAAATAATTTAATTACAGCCTCTTCATCACGAGCATCAACCCCAAAACCTTTGGCGTAACCACCTTCAGTTGAAATTTCTTCACATAAGGCTTCTAGTTTCTGGATACTTGTTGGTCTTCGAACAGGGCAAACTTTATACCCCTGAGATGCAAATTTTTTTGTTATAGCAGATCCAGTGGCGTCCCCAGCACCTATGATAACTGCGGAAAACTTTGATAAATCTTTCATAAAAGTGTTTAATATTTTTATTCCACTTTACAAAATTGCAGGTGAAAATGAAAGTAGACTTTATCTTTGATGTGGCCAGCCCAAATGCTTATATGGTGTATAAAATACTTCCTGAATTTCAAAAAAAGACCGGGGCTGAATTTAATTATATTCCATGCTTATTGGGTGGAGTTATGCACCTAACTAACAACAAACCACCTTTTGTAGCTTTTGCTGAAGTAGAAAATAAAATGAAATATCAGCAAGTTGAGATGACTAGATTTATAAAAAAACACTCGCTCAATGATTTTAAATTTAACTCAAATTTTCCAATGAAAACTGTAAATATCCAAAGGGGTTTAATTGCCGCAGAAGAATTAGATGTCTTTGATGCTTATCTAGAGTGTATTATTTCAGCAGTTTGGGAAAAAAATTTAAATATGGCAGATGATGAAACGCTTTATAAGACAATAAATGAGGCTGGTTTAGATTCAACCAAATTTCAAGAAATTATTACCTCACAAGCTTGCAAAGACAAACTAATAGAAAATACTCAAAGGGCTGTTGATGCTGGAGTTTTTGGTGTGCCAACATTCATCTATGAAGGTGAAATATTTTTTGGCAAAGATCACCTTGATCAACTTGAAGATGCATTAAAAGCATAAATTAAGAACTTTACAGTATAAAATCAATCTAATTAGAATAAAGGTTGTTGTGTGAATAAAAAAAATTATATTTGTATTGTTTGTATTGGGTTCTTTGTTTTACCTGAAGCTCTCTATGCAGGAGTTAGAGATCACTTAATTGAGGATACTAGCAACAATCTATCCTGTTATAGCTATAAACCCTATCTTGGCAACATCAGCAATACTAAAGACTTTGATATTAACTCAACTGAGTTTGAGCTTACCAAAAGTAACAAGTTGATCTTAAATGGAGATGTAGTACTTGATTTTAATGAAGGGTTGCTTAAAGCAGGTAATGCAATAATTGATAGAGATAAAAATATTATTGAATACGCAAATGATGGCTATATTACTTTAAGCAATGGGCTTTTCTCATCAAAAAGTGGTTTATTTGATCAAGCAAATAAGGCTCTATTTCTAACAAATGGTGAAATGTTTATTCCTGATAGAAATCTCATAATTTTATTTGATGAGCTTTCAGGCGGTGTTGAAAGTGACATGAATATAGCAGGTGCCTCTATCACCTCTTGTGGCGATCCTTCGGAGGGATGGTCTTTAGAGGCTAAAAGTTTAAATATAGATAACGTTTCTAAAAGAGGTTTGGCAAAAAATCTTACATTAAAATTATTTGATAAAAATGTTTTATATCTTCCCTGGATTCCTTTTTCCATATCATCAGAGAGAACTAGTGGCTTTCTAGAGCCATCTCTCTCTTATTCATCAGATGGGTTGGATGCAACTATTCCATATTACAGGGTTCTTTCTAGTACATCTGACCTAACTATTGCTCCAAGAATAATTGCAAGTAGAGGGACTGGTTTAGAGCTCAATATTAGAAAGGCACATAATAAAAAGTTCCTAAGAAATTTAGACTTAACTTATTTAAGTAAAGATAAAGAATTCTCGAGAGAGTTTGAAGAAAAAAAAGGAAGTAGATGGGCATATTCATTAGGGGATAGCTTTCAATATAAAAATTATTTTGGATATTTAGATTGGTCAAAATCATCAGATCAGATGGTTCTTAGAGATATTCCAGGAGAAAATATATCTATAGGCAACCAAAGATCAGAGAATTTAGCACAAACTCTATTTTTTAAAGCGAGTTACTCTAATTTAGATATTTCACTAAAGCATGAGGGTTATCAAAGTCTAAATCCTATTCTTACAAATGGATATAAAAAGTCACCAGAAGTAGATATCAACTATCAAAAAAATATCAATCAATATAATGTTTCCTATCGAATGAATTATGCAAAGTTTGATGCTGATCTCATTCATGGGTATTTTGGCTACAAAACTATGGGTGGATATGTTTATAGAAATGACAATCCTATCGAAGGCTCAAGGATATATTCATCATTAAATATAGAAAATAAGAAAATTTATAAAAATTTAAAAATATCATCGGAACTTGGCTTTAAAAATATTTCTTATGGCATTAAAAACAGCATGATGGATGTAAACGATGTAACTGTGCCAAATGCATTAGTGAAATTAAGCTCCTCTTTCTTTAACTCATCAAATGGTTCAGTCAAGATAATTGAGCCTAAATTGGTTCTAGGTTACGTTGGTTATGAAGATCAAATTAACAATCCTATCTTTGATTCTGATGAGCTGTCACCCAATAATCAACTTTTTAATAATCATAGATTTTCGGGACTAGATAGAATCGGAGACCAAAAATTTTATACATTCGGATTAAGCTATCAAAAAATAGTCTCAGGTATGAAAAAGGTAAAAATAGATATATCTAAGAAGATATATCTTGAAGATAGAAAGGTATGGCTCAATCCAATGACAGAAATGACTAAGACAACAGGCATGACTATGCATGCAGAACCGATAGTAGCTATGGCTAGCTTTATGCCTAAGAAGAACTCAATGATTATGATGTATGGGGAATTGGATGAAGAGACTGACTCAATTATGTTGGGTGGACTAAATCTCAAGAAATCATTTGCAAAGGGTTCGCTTGGCTACTCTAGAAGATATAGAAGAATGGCTGGAAGTTTTAATATAGAAATGGATTATTCTGAGGCATTTGCTGCTTATAAGATTACTCAGAATATAGACCTACTAGCTAAATTAAAAAGAGATCATGCTACAGACATAAATATAGAAAGCTTGGTGGGATTAAAATATCAAAACTGCTGCATAGGTGTTCAGCTTACTATTTCAGATAAAGAGCTATCAAAATATATTGGCTTTGATAGTAATGAGAATTATCAATATCTAGACAATGCATGGAATAATATTATCGATATTGAAAACAAAAGCAGGATTAATCTTAGCTTTGAATTAAAAGGGTTTAACTCTTCCTTTGATAAAATGAGCAGATTGTTTAATAATTCGCTTCTAAATTACTAATCTATTATGAAAATAACTAAACTTTTATTCCTTCTATTAATATCTTTTCCATCAATTTCTAAAATTGAAACGCTGGATAGGATAGCTGTAATTGTCGATGACGGTGTTTTGATGGAATCTCAAATAGATTTTGCTCTATCAGAAATTATAAAACGATATGATCAACAAAATATTCCTAAGCCCTCAATGGAGATCTTAAAAGAGCAAACTATAGAGAAGCTAATTATTGATGAGTTGCAGCTACAAATGGCCGAGAGAGCAGGAATAAGAATAAGCGATACTGAATTAAATAACACCATTGCTAGAATAGCTTCAAGCAATGGAATGACTTTGGAGCAATTTATCTCTTATCTCTCAACTGATGGTCAGTCCTATGATGTTCTTAGAGAGAATGTAAAGAAAGAAATGACCATTCAGAGAATCCAAAGAGGTCGAGTTGGGTCAATGATCAATATTACTGACAAGGAATTCGATGCATTTCTTGCAACAGACGAATCTCTAAAAGAGCTAGAGCCAGAGCTTCAAGTTAGGCAAATTTTAGTCAAAAGCTTAGATAAGGCAGAAGAAATTATTACTAGCATTGAAAATGGTTCAGATTTTGGAGAGCTAGCAAAAGAGTTTTCAATAAGTGCAAATGCCTCGGAAGGTGGAGTAATGAATTGGAGAAAAATTTCAGATATGCCAACTTTATATGCAGAGGCACTTGGTGATCTAGATGTTGGTCAAAACTCTTCTCCATTGGAAAGTGGAGCAGGCTTCCATATTCTCAAAATTGAAGATAAGCGTGGAGATTTTGTTAAATACGAAGATCAATGGTTGGTGAGACACATTCTACTAATGCCATCAGAAATTAGGACTTTAGAAGAGACCGAAGAAGAGTTGATTGATATTAGAAATAGATTATTGGATGGTGAAGATTTTGGGGATCTTGCAAAAGAGCATTCAGAAGATCCTGGTTCTGCATTAAAAGGCGGTGAATTAGAATGGATGGGTAAAGGTATTACTGCCGCTGAATTTGAGAAAACATTTACAACTTTGGAAATAGGAATTATCTCAGAAGTTTTTGAGACCGAGTTTGGTTTTCACTTTCTTGAGGTTCTTGGAAAGCGAAATAAAGATATGACAAAGGATGCTATTGAAAACAGAGCATTCAATATTCTTTACTCTAGAAAATATGATGAAGAGCTTGAAAATAGTCTTCGTTCGATGCGTGCCGAGGCTTTTGTTGAAATCAAAGATTTAGATTGAAGAAAGTAGTATATTCTCCAGGCGAGCCCTCAGGCATTGGCATTGATCTAATTATAAAACTCAGCAATTCTAAACAATGGGAAGCACTAAATATACCTGTTTTGACTCTTTCAGATCCAACCCTTTTAAGAGAAAGAGCCAAACTGATTAATCAAAAGATAAAAATAGAAAATATTGAAAATATTGAAAATATTGAAAATATTGACCTGAATAAAAAAGGTATCATTCAAAATCTTGCTGTTTCTAGATGTAAAAATACAACTCCTGGAAAGTTATATAAGGCTAATGCGAATTATGTTTTAAAGATCCTAGATTATGGAATCAAGCTAGCTGAGGAATCTAGTAAAACAGGACTGGTTACTGGGCCAATTAGCAAAGAGAACATTATTAAGATTGATAAAAATTTCACTGGACATACAGAGAGAATACAAGAGCTTACTAGAAGTAAAGATGTTCTTATGCTCCTTGCTTCTAAAAAACTAAGAGTTGCATTGGTCACAACTCACATTCCTCTAAGTGCTGTGCCTAATGTTATTGACGAAAAAATCATAATAGATAAAGCAATAATTCTTCATAGTGAATTAAAGAATAAATTTAAAATAAAAGATCCTAAAATTACGATGCTTGGTCTAAACCCACATGCAGGGGAAGGCGGCAAGATTGGAACAGAAGATGCTGAAATATTACTTCCTGCTGCCAAAAAACTAAGAAAAATTGGAATAGATATATCTTTCCCAGTTTCTGCTGATACTGCTTTCACTGGCGATTTGTTAAAGAAAACAGATGCTTACCTTGCAATGTATCATGATCAAGCTCTTCCCGTACTAAAGGCTTTAAGCTTTGGGAAAGCAATAAATATAACTCTAGGAGTGCCAATCATAAGGACATCAGTGGACCATGGAGTTGCTTTAGATGTTGCTGGAAAGGATAGTTCCAATTTTTCATCCCTTTTGGAAGCATTTAAAGCTGCAAAGAAACTAATTCAATGATCGATAGAAAAACTCGAAGAAAATTTGGACAAAATTACCTAAAGGATCCAGCGGTATTATTTGAGATGGGTGAGGCTATAAATCCATCAGCGGGAGATCATTTTTTTGAAATTGGGCCTGGCATGGGTGCATTAACAAAAACCATAAATAACGATGGAGTTAACATATACGCAATGGATGTTGATCCAATGAATATAGACTATTTGAAAGAAAAGATTGTTGGACCGGCTAATTTAAATTTTAAATTAGATGATGTTATGACAACCGATCTAGGATTTCTAAGGAATAAGACTTACAGGGTGATTGGAAACCTCCCCTACAACATCTCAACTCAAATTATCTTGAAATTACTGGATTATTATTCAAATATTTATGACATGCATTTTCTTGTTCAAAAAGAAGTTGCTGAAAAAATTGCCAGCACACCATCAAATAAAGATTGGGGAAAGCTAGCTTTAAAAATTGGATCCTTGTTTTCATGTCAAATTCTATTTGACGTTCCCCCAGATGCTTTTGATATTAAACCAAAAGTTAATTCAAGCTTTATAAGGTTAAGCCCAAAAAGTAATTTGAATATTTCAGCATCGGAGAAAAGCAAACTATTTAAAGTTATTGATATGGCATTTGTATCTAGAAGAAAAAATATTAGAAATAATCTAAAGAGCTTTGATTTAGATTGGTCAGAAATTGGTGTAGATCCAACTAAAAGGCCAGAAGATTTATGTTTAAAAGAATTTCTAAATATATCGAAGAATTTAGAATATTGAGATGGCTCATTATGTAATAGGAGATGTTCAAGGCTGTTTTAATGAGCTGGAAGCACTAATCTCTAGGGTTAGATTTGATCCAAATAAGGATA
>CBFHRY010000002.1:0-15760 GCA_965658385.1 Gammaproteobacteria bacterium | reverse complement strand
AAATAATTTTTGCTGGCGATCTAGTGAATAGAGGTGAAAACTCTTTAGGTGTTCTTGATTTTTGCCTCAAACACAAAGATTCTACTCATGCAGTTCTTGGTAATCATGATTTTTATTTGATGCATTTAATTGCTTCAAATGGCGATGACGAGCATCTTCAAGAAATACTAAACTCTCCTAATGTAGATAAGTTCTTCGAATGGTTAAAGCAATTGCCTTTATTTAAAGAGATAAAAATAAGTAAAACAAACGAGAGTTTTTATATTTCTCATGCAGGCCTGCCCTTCTTCTGGAGTTTTGAGGATGCTCAACTTTACTCTGATGAAATTTCTTTTTATTTAAAGAATCATACCTCTGAATTGCTAGGAAATATTTGGGGAGATATTCCAGATAGATGGTCTAATGAACTTTCTGGTTATGACAGGCTCAGGACAGCTATAAATTACTTCACTAGAATGCGGTTTATGGATATTGATGGCGCCTTAGATCTAAATCATAAAGATGCAAGTTCAAAAAAAGACTTATATAAATGGTTTGACCTTACTCACAAAAATTTGAATGATAATGAATATATAATTTTTGGTCATTGGGCATCTATAGAAGGAAAGACTGGATTGGAAAATATAATTGGATTAGACACCGGGTGTGTATGGGGTAAGAAACTTACAGCCATAAGGCTAGAAGACAAAAAATTGTTCTCAGTGGATAGATATGAAAGTTTATAAAGTTGGCGGTGCTGTAAGAGATAAGATTCTTGGTATTACGCCAGTTGATAATGATTGGGTTGTGGTGGGAAGCTCACCAGAAGAAATGATATCAAGCGGCTTTAAACCGATTGGTAAAGATTTTCCAGTATTTCTCCACCCTGAAACCAACGAGGAATATGCTCTAGCAAGAACTGAGAAAAAAGAAGGTTATGGTTATCAAGGTTTTAATTTTTACTTTGGAAAAGACGTTTCTTTGGAAAAGGACTTATCTAGAAGAGATCTTACAATAAATGCTATTGCTGAAGATCAAAATGGAGTATTAATAGATCCTTTTAATGGCATCAATGATATTGAGAACAAAATATTTAGACATGTTTCTTCAGCGTTTTCAGAAGACCCTTTAAGAGCAATCCGTGTTGCTAGATTTAAATCATACGAACATCTCAATGAATTTAATCTTGCATCAGATACAGATTCTGCCCTTAGAGAAATAGTTGAATCTGAGGAAATATCCAAACTTTCAATGGATAGGCTATGGTCTGAAATTAGAAAAGCTCTTCAGAATGCTCATTCTTCTGACTTTTTTGGAATGCTTATTAATTTTAAAATGCATAAATATTTTTTACCAAGCCTAAAAAAAACTGAATGCATATCAACTAAAAATGAAAAAATTAAGTGGGCAGAATTACAGCAAAAAAATAATTTTGATTTAGGTGGAAGGCTGCCGATACCAAATGATTTTTCAAGTGTGACCAATATATTAAAGTTGATATCTTGGTTAGATAAAAATGATGAGATAAATGAATTAATTGGGTTGGTTCAAGAAATAAATTTCATAAGAAATGAAGAGATAATTAAAGAGCTTTGTGCACTTCCTGCTCTTGATATCTCTCACTCATTTATAGGAGATATATTAACTGAATTAAAAAAGATTGATTTTTCGGTTTTAAAAGAAATTGATGCTGATAAGATTAATGAAGAAAAAAATAAGATGTTTCATATAGCATTAATGAAAATTTTATAAATTATGAATAAAACAATTTTAATTACTGGAGCTGCTAAAAGAATTGGAAGAGAGATTGCTCTAACCTTCTCCGATATGAATTGGAATGTAATTATTCACTATAATTCATCTCAAAAAGATGCAGAGGAACTTAAAAATCTTATTAACAATAAGAATCCAGATAGTGCAAAAATAGTTCAAGCGAACCTTGATAATGATGAGGATGTCGAAAGAATGATATCTGAATCAAAGAGATGTTTTGATACAATTGATATGCTTGTTAATAATGCTTCGACCTTTTACCCAACCCCGATTGATGATGCTTCAAATGACGATTGGGATAAGCTTATTGGCTCCAATCTAAAAGGCCCACTTTTCTTGATAAAAGGATTAAAAAGTCATTTAAGTAGCTCTAATGGTTCAATTGTTAACATCACTGATAGTAATTTAACTAAAGGGGTCGCAAATTTCTCTGTATACACGGCTGCAAAAGGTGGATTAGAATCCTTGACTAAAGCCATGGCCAGAGAATTGGCTCCAAATATAAGAGTTAACGCTATTGCTCCAGGAGCAATGCTTGAACCCCCAGGAGTTTCATGGGATGAGGAACACAAAGCAAATGTAGAAAATAAAATTCCTCTAAAGAGGATGGGATGTGAAAAAGATATTGCAAATGCGGTCAAATTTCTAGTTAATGCTACCTATATTACTGGCCAAATTATTAAAGTTGATGGAGGAAGATCGCTGTAATGACGCATGATGTAGAAAATTATGACGAAATATTCTCAGGTACTAAAGAAGTAGCTGAGAACCTTCAAATAGATGCTAAAAAACTTCAGCCCTGGATAGATGCCAATGTCCCTGATGCAGGACAAATAGAAAAAATTGAACAATTTAAAGGCGGTCAATCAAATCCTACATACAAAATAATTACTAAAGGTAAAAATTTAGTTCTTAGGAGAAAGCCTCCTGGAAAATTGCTTCCTTCAGCTCATGCAGTAGATAGAGAATATAAGGTTATTACGGCACTTTATGAGACGGATGTTCCTGTACCAAGAACTTATGGATTATGCGAAGATGAAGATGTTACTGGAACTGCATTCTTTGTAATGGACTGTTTGGATGGTGACATATTTTGGGATCCTATGCTTCCCACACTAAAAAAAGAAGAAAGAATTCAAATCTATCAGAATAAAAATAAAACATTAGCCGCACTTCATAATGTTGATTATAAAGAAGTTGGTTTAGAGAGCTATGGAAAACCTGGAAATTATGTTGCTAGACAGGTTGCAAGGTGGTCTAAGCAGTACAGAGCATCAGAAACAGATAATATTGATGCAATGAATAATCTTATTGAGTGGCTACCTGAGAATATTCCAGATGATGATGAAACATCTATTGTTCATGGTGACTATCGTCTAGATAATATGATACTAAAAAATAATAAAGTCATTGGTGTCTTGGACTGGGAGCTATCAACACTTGGTCATCCAATTGCTGATTTTAGCTATCATTGTCTTACCTGGAGAACTGAGCCAATGTATTACGATTACAAAAAACTTAAAGAGCTTGGCGTACCGAATGAAGTTGAGTATCGGGATATGTACTCCGAGGCAACTGGTAAGGATCTTTCAAATAATTGGGAGTTCTATATGGCATTCAATATATTTAAGGTTGCTGCAATATGTCAAGGTATTTTAGGAAGAGTTAGGGATGGCACTGCTGCGAGTAAACATGCTGAAGATAGAGGTATGAAGGTTTACCCTTTGTCTGAAGGAGCATGGTCAATTGTAGAAAATAATTTTAAATAATTTCTTTCAAAGGCTCTGAGACGAATGAGTACTTTTGTACCTCTTCGCTTTCAAATATTATTTCATCATCATAGAGTTGAACTACTATGTCGATATCTAAGCTTCTTGAGCTAAATTTAGGCACATTCCTATCTCTACCGGCCATATCTTCAATGTCTTTAAGCAAAGAATTAAGCTCATTAAATGATTTATCTGAATAACCACTAACAGCTAAATTAAGAAAATCATCGCCATCAAAGCCCTCTGAGGCTGTCCTATGTGTTGATGAGAATTTCAATGAATCAAGAATTAAATCAAGCTGCTCAAGCGCGAAATCAATATTCTTTTCTGGTTCAATATTGCTTCCAATTGATAAGAAATATTTCATTATCTATAAATGACTAGCCCAACATCTTTGGCGCCTCTTAAAGCTCCCGGTTTTGAAACTCTTAATTTGAGAGATTTAATATCAAATTCTTCTTTTATTAGCTTTGCAATTCCTTCAGCTAAACTTTCTTGAAGTTTAAATGATGACTCTTCAACGAATTTAATAACTGTCTTCGATATTTTTTTATAATCTATTGCATCTTCGATTGAGTCAGATGAAGCTGCTTTTTTACAATCAAATGGAAATTCAATATCAATACTCACCTCTTGCTTGGTCTCTCTTTCCCAATCAAAAATTCCAATGATTGTTTTAATTCTTAAGTCTTTTATATAAATAATATCTTCCATTACGATAACTCCGAAAGTGGCCATCTTGCCCTTACACAAGATTCAACAAATTTATTTTTACTCGATCCTCTTAGAGACCCCAAATATGCAATCATTGCCGCATTATCTCCGCAATATTTAAGATCCGGGTAAAAAACTTTTATATCTAGCGCATCTTCAAGTTCTTTCATAGATGATCTTAATTTTTTATTTGCCGCAACTCCTCCAGCTATAATTATTTCTTTTCTTCCAGTTAACTCAATTGTTTTTGTTATTTTTTTTACAAGCACTTCTATAATTGCAGCTTGGAAAGATGCTGCTATATTTGACTTAATGGAGTCATGCATCTGGTCAATTTCTTTTACTTTATAAAGAACTGAAGTTTTTAGTCCACTAAAACTTAAATTAAGATCATCACTATGCAGCATTGGTCTAGGGAATTTATATGATTTAGGATCTCCATCTAATGCTATTCTTTCAATATGCGGGCCTCCTGGATATGGAAGTTCAAGTAATTTACCCACCTTATCAAACGCCTCTCCAACTGCATCATCAACTGATTGACCGATAATTTCATAATCTCCAAATGCCTTAACATCTACAATCATGGTATGACCTCCGCTAACAAGGAGGCATATGTATGGCGTTTCAATTTCTTCAAATTCCATACTAGGTGAAACTAAGTGTCCTTCAAGGTGATTGACTGGAATTAGCGGGATATTTAATGAATATGATAAGCCTTTAGCAAAACTCTCTCCTATAAGCAAAGCTCCAAGCAAGCCAGGTCCTGCGGTGTATGCAATCTGATCTATAGAATTTAAATCAATTCCATTTGTGGCATCTTTGAAAACTTTAATAATCTTATTGCAGTGATCTCTTGAGGCAAGTTCTGGAACCACGCCACCATATTCAGCATGAAGGTCTATCTGGCTAAAAACTGATTCGCCAATAATCCCTTGCTCAGAATCGTATACAGCAACTGCTGTTTCGTCACATGATGTTTCAATACCTAAAGTTTTCATAAAAAAGTTTTGCAAAATAATCAATTAAAGCCTAAACTAGCGAACTTATTATGCCTTCAATTATTATAAAAGAAACAGAACACTTTGATATTGGTTTAAGAAAATTCAAACGTGCATGTGAAAAAGCTGCAATTGTTCCTGAAATAAGGGCAAGAGAATTTTATGAGAAACCAACAGAGAAAAGAAAACGCTTAATGGCTGCTGCTGTAAAAAGAGCACGAAAATCTAATAGAAAATTTTCTTTTTCAAGATCTAGATTTAGATAAGTTTGTCTCTTCTCGCTGATATCAAATCCGATCTCAAGCAAGCAATGCTTGAAAAAAACTTATTGGTCAGAGATACCATTCGCATGTTCCTGTCTGAAATTCAGAGATATGAAATCGATACAAGAGAAACTGCTGACGATACTAAAGCTCTTCAGATCATAAATAAAATGGTCAAACAAAGAAATGATTCAATTGAGCAGTTTAAAAAAGGCGGCAGAGATGATCTTGTATTAAAAGAGCAATCTGAAATTGATGTTCTTATTAAATATAAGCCTGCGCAACTCAGCGAATCAGAGATCGCAATAAAGGTTGATAAGGCTATAAAATCTTCAGGGGCTTCATCTATGAAAGATATAGGCATGGTGATGGGTGCCCTAAAATCCTCCTTAGCCGGTTCAGCCGATATGGGCCTTGTCAGTAAGGTTGTTAAAGATAAGCTAAGCTAGTAAATTAACTAATTATGAAAAGAAGTAACAATCGACAACCCAATGAGTTGCGCGAAATAAAAATTGAGCCTAACTTTAATATACACGCAGAGGGCTCAGTGCTTGTGAGTTTTGGTAATACAAAAGTAATATGTACTGCGACTATAGAAAATAAAGTTCCTCGCTGGATGAGAAACAGTGAAGAAGGTTGGGTTACAGCCGAATATGGAATGCTACCTAGGTCTACCAATGAAAGAATGGGAAGAGAGGCTGCGAGAGGCAAACAAAGCGGAAGAACGCAAGAGATTCAAAGGCTTATCGGAAGATCCCTTAGACAAGCAGTTAACCTAAAGTACTTGAAAGGTAAAACAATAAATATTGATTGTGATGTCATTCAAGCTGATGGAGGCACTAGAACTGCATCTATAACTGGGGGATGTGCTGCCTTATTTTTAGCTTTAAACAATCATCATGATGACAATAGAGCCATTAATACATTTGTAGCCGCAGTATCGCTCGGGATACTTGATGACAAAGTTATACTCGATCTTGATTATCAAGAAGATAGTTCTGCAGAAACAGACTTGAATTTAGTAATGACAGATGAATTAAAATTAATTGAAATTCAAGGAACAGGCGAAGAGAGTCCTTTCTCAAAAGAACAGCTTTCTGAAATGATTGAAGTAGGCTCTCAAGCAATTGAACAAATAATCAAAATACAGAAATCTAGTGTTAAATAGTGAAAGAGTATCAAAGTAAATTTTTAGATATTGCGCTTAAAACAGAAGCATTAGAGTTTGGCTCATTCACTTTAAAATCTGGTAGACAAAGTCCATATTTCTTTAACGCCGCTAAAATGTTAGATGGCGGTAATTTATACGATCTTGGTCATTGTTATGCAGATGCCATTATGGACTATGGGCTAAATTTTAATTCTATATATGGTCCTGCTTATAAGGGAATATTTTTAGGCTCAATAACATCGATGGCTTTTAGCGAAAATGGTAAGAATTATTCTTTATCTTTTAATAGAAAAGAAGAAAAAAGTCATGGCGAAGGAGGTAATATAATAGGCCAACCTCCGGAAGGAGATGTTCTAATAATAGATGATGTTTTATCTGCTGGAACTGCTGCAAGAGAGTCTATAGAAACTATTAAAAGCTATGGAGCAAATCCTAAAAACTTCATTGTTGGGCTTGATAGGCAGGAAAAA
The DNA here is from genome assembly GCA_965658385.1 of Gammaproteobacteria bacterium. GTDB lineage: Bacteria > Pseudomonadota > Gammaproteobacteria > Magnimaribacterales > D2472 > CAJQGY01. Next base: position 8,620 of record CBFHRY010000002.1, on the reverse strand, counting down.
GGAACTTCAAACAAATCAGCAAAAGATCAGTTGGAATCAGATTTTGGCATAACTGTAAAATCTATTATAAATTTAGACACCTTAGTATCTTTTACTGACAACAATTCTCGATATGAAAAATATCTAAATGAGTTGAAAGACTATAGAAATAACTGGGGAGCCTAAAATGTTTTCAGGTATTGTTGAATGCATGGGCAAAATAACAACTATAGATAAAACCAAGGACTATTATCAAATTGAAGTCAGTTTCCCATCAGGATTTAATGAAAATTTAAAGAAAGGAGCTAGTATAGCTGTTGATGGCGTTTGCTTAACTTCTAAAGATAATGGTCATAGCCAACTTAAATTTGATGTAATACCTGAAACAATTAATAAAACTAGATTCTCTCAATTAGAAGTTGGTGATGCGGTAAACTTAGAAAGATCAATATCGGCATCTTCAGAAATTGGTGGCCACCTGATGTCAGGTCATATTCAATGTATTGGAGCAGTTAAGGATATTAATGATAAAGGTGAAATAAAGGATATTCAGATCGAAATACCCTCTTCATTTTCAAAGTACATAATTGAGAAAGGCTACATTGGCGTTAATGGATGCAGTCTAACGATTGGTGGAGTAAATGATAATTGCTTTTATGTACACCTAATTCCTGAAACGCTTCAGATAACTAATATTTCTAAACTAAAGATTGGGAACATGGTCAATATAGAAATTGATCAAAATACTATAGCAATAGTAGATACTGTAAATAATTTCTTATTGGCTCAAAAATCTAGCTAAGACTGCCATTCTAATAGCAACACCGTTAGCAATTTGATTTCTAATTACGCAGTTCTCTGATTGATATGCTGTCTCAGATATCTCTATATCCATGTTTACAGGGCCAGGATGCATTATTATTGCATCGCCTTTTGCCATTGAAATCCTTTCAGTTGTTAACTGATATAGGCTTTTATATTCTTCTAAATCTAAATTTAGATCAGATTCAAACCTTTCATGCTGTATTCTTAAAGCCATAACAACATCTGCATCAAGTATTGCTTGATCTAAGTTTGATTCAAAATTTCCAATGACTGGATCAGTATAATCTTTGCACATGCTTGGATGCCCGCAAAAGGTTAGAGAGTCTATAGGAAAATTCGAAATGCCTTCTACAAAAGATTTGACTACTCTTGAGTGATCTAGATCCCCAACAATGGTAATTTTTAAATTATCAAAATTATTCTTAAATTGTCTTATAGTCATTAAATCGATAAGCCCTTGTGTTGGATGAGAGACTGAACCCTCGCCTGCATTAATAAATGTCATTTCGGGCATGTATTCTGCTAGTTCTGATATAACAGATTCTGTATGCCTTACGACACATAGATTTACTCCCATCAAAGAAAGAGCATCAACAGTTTGAAAGATTGATTCTCCTTTTGAAACTGATGAGCCACCAACATTAAAGTCAATTACTGAGCACCCTAAGTTTTTTCCAGCAATTTCAAATGAGCACTTTGTCCTTGTACTAGGCTCAAAAAATAAGTTAGCTATTGTTTTATCTGGGAAAAGAGCTTCTTTTTTAAAACCACCATCTTCATTAAAAAAGTTTTCTGAAAACTCTAAAAGAGATAAGAGCTCATCTTTTGAAAGGTCGTTTAGTGATAATAAATTTTTATTCATTTGCAAGGACCACTGCATCAATTTCAACATCAACTCCAAGCGGCAAAGATGAGATTTCTATTGTTGCTCTGGCTGGATATGGTTCACTAAACCTATCTACCATAACTTGATTTACGATGCTAAAGGATTCGAGATTGGTTAAATAAATAGTAATTTTGACAATGTCAGAAAGCTCTTTACCAGCCTCTTTGCAAATACTTTCAATATTATTGATAACTTGATGGGTCTGAGATTCAATAGAATCTTTAATAACATTGCCTGACTTTGGATCAATTGGTACTTGTCCAGATATGTAAATAAAGCCTCCAGCTTCAACTGCCTGAGAATATGGCCCAATGGCTTTTGGAGCATTTTCTGTAAAGATTATTTTTTTAGACATATTAGAATCTCCCTCATAAACTCTTAAAATTAAGAGTGCACATAATACAATAAATATTAATATATGAATTAATTTATTCAGTTTCATTAATGTGTCTTTCACACTTAGAAATAAACTTTTTAGCATTAACTTTTGATATTAATAGATCTACATGTTCTTGATTATTGATCTCTATTTCTAGGTCAATTATTGCAAAAGTTTTGTCAATGGCATTGGTGTTTACAAAGACTACATTCACTCCCTCTCTTGTAAAGATTGATAAAACATCTGATAAGACTCCAACTTTATTTTCAGTTGTTACTTTAAGCTTGGCTGTATATGTATGTTCTTTTTTATCCTCTTCCCATAATGCTGGCTGATACCTTGAGTCTGTTGCAAGAAAAGGAATGACTTGTTTGCATATTTTATGATGTATCACTATTCCTCTCTCTGTGTCAGAATGTGCCACTATTTCATCACCGTAAATTGGCCTGCAGCATTTTGCAAATACAACAGAAACTCCTTCAATTTTTTTATCAGCCAGTTTAAGTGGATTAATTTTTTGTTCAGGGGTGCCTTTTCTTATTTGAAGGCCCTCATAAAATCTTTCAGCAACGATATTTCCAGTTCTTTGGCCCTGACCAAGCTCAGTTATTAATTTAGTTAATGATGAAACCCCAATAGATTTAAGCACTCTTTTTAAAGTCGCTCCTTTATAGTCTGATAACTGCAGCCCTGATCTTTTTAACTCAGTCTCAAGCATTAATTTGCCAACTTTCCTGGCTGATGATACTTTTTGCTTTCTTAGCCTAGCCCTAATTCCACTTCTTGCTCTACTAGTAACAACAAAATTCAGCCATGCTGGGTCAATTACTATATCTTTTTTCTTTGATGTAACAATTTCAACCGTTTGCCCACTTTGAAGCTCAACATTTATTGGCGCTTCCTTTCTATTAACTTTGCAACTAACAATGGTATCGCCTAAATCTTTATGGATTGCATAAGCAAAATCAATTGGTGTAGCCCCAATTTTTAATCCGTAAATGTGTCCTTTTGGAGAAAATACAAATACTTCTTTTGGATCTAAGTCAGTTTTGATTAATTCAACAAACTCTGAGGAATCTTTTGAATCTTTATATAAGTCAATGAGACCTGTTAGCCATTTACTTGCTCTTAATTCAGATCCTCTGCTATCTTCTGATGTTTTATAACCCCAATGCGCAGCAACGCCTCTATTGGCTGTATCAAACATGCTTCTGGTTTGAACTTGAACTTCAATAGGGAATGCATCAAGAGCAAGAAGAGTTGTGTGCAAGGCCTGATATCCATTCATTTTTGGAATAGCAATATAATCCTTAAACCTATTCTCTAGAGGAGCGTAATAGTTATGAATAATTCCAATTGTTCGATAACATTCATCAACACTATCCACTAGGATTCTAAAACCATATACATCTAATATCTCTGAGAATGGCTTATGTTTTGTTTTAATCTTTTTATAAATACTAAAAACATTTTTTTCTCTACCTTTTACAGCAGCGCCTGTTATTCCATTTGTTTTGAGGTTTGCCTTTAGTTCTTTTCTTATTTTTTCAACAATCTTTTTTCTGCCACCACTAGATTTCTTAATAGCAGAATCTAAGATTCCTGCACGCAACGGATGAATGCACCTAAAAGCTCTTTCCTCTAATTCGTTCTTAATATCTATCATTCCAACCCTTAAGGCCAATGGAGCATATATATCTAATGTTTCTTGAGATTTTATAATTTGTTTATGCCTTGGCATAAAATCAATTGTTCTCATGTTATGAACTCTGTCACATAACTTAACCAATATTACCCTCACATCATTAGCCATCGCTAAGGCCATTTTTTGAAAGTTATTTGCGTTGGTTTCAGCCTTGTTTCGCATCTTAATTTTTCCAAGCTTACTAACGCCATCAACTATGTTCGCAACATCTGATCCAAAGTTTTTTTCAAGGACTGTTTTTGGTACATCACAGTCTTCCATGACATCATGCATCAAAGCTGCACAAATTGAATCAGGGTCCATTTGAAGTTCAGCAACAATTTGTGCGACAGCTACAGGGTGAGAAATATAGGCCGAACCATCTTTTCTTTTTTGCCCATCGTGAGCTATGAATGCAAAAGTATAAGCTCTTTCAATTTTTTTTATATCAGCATTTTTTAGGTAGGATTTAACAGGTGCGAATAAGTAAGAGGGAATCTTCAAAAGATCACTTTCGGCAATATTATTTAAAGATTTATTTGGGAGCGCTTGATCAGTCAAGTTATACTCCAATCAAGACAACTATACTGCTGGATCAGCCTCACCTTCTTCAGGAGCAGCAAAACCATCCATTAATACATCTTCTTCTAGAGTTCTATCAAGCGTTTCTCTATCAATAAGACCTTCTTCAATCTCTCTTAATGCTACTAATGTTGGTTTATCATTATCCCACTCAACAAGAGGCTCTCTACTTGTAGTTGAAAGCTGTCTTGCTCTTTTTGAAGCCATAATGATTAGATCAAATCTACTTGGGATCTTTTCTAAACAATCTTCTACTGTAATTCTTGCCATATAAAACTCCTAGGTGCGTATTCTAATTCTTTAGGGCTCATTAATACAACATATCTTTTAAAATCTTTTGAATTAAATCTTTATCAACATTGGGCGACTTCGAAAAAAAGATGTCTTTTAAAGCAATTAATGCATTATTAATATCATCATTTATTATGACGAAATCATATTTTTCATAATGGGCAACTTCTTTTTTAGCATTTTGCAATCTTTTTTCAATTGCTGATTTAGAGTCTGATTTTCTCCTATTTAATCGTTCGCTAAGTTCGGAAAAACTAGGCGGAAGAATAAATATAGAAGTATTGGCTATACCTGATTGTTGTATTTGATCAAAACCTTGAACATCAATATCTAGTATTACATTTTTACCCTCTTCAAATTTATTTTTGATATGAGACTTTAGAGTTCCGTACCAATGATGATGAACCTGGGCATACTCAACGAACTCATTTTCATCAATAAGATTTGAAAACATGTCATCAGAAATAAAATGATAATGAACTCCATTTACTTCTCCTGCTCTTGGAGGTCTTGTTGTTGCAGATATCGATAGGTCAAAATTTTCATGCTCATTAAGCAACTCTCTAATCAGTGTTGATTTGCCTGCCCCAGATGGTGCAGATATAACAAATAATTCTGGTTCTTTATTCAACATTTTGGGCTTGCTCTCTCATTTCTTCAACCAATAACTTCATATCCAGCGCCCTGGATTTATGGGCTGGGTCATCAAGCTTGACCGACAGTGTGCTTGTTTCCCTGAATAGCTCTTGAAGAATGAAATCAATTTTCTTGCCTCTAGAGTTTTTTAGATTTAGCTCTTTATTTAAGGCATTTAAATGAATAGATATTCTTTCTTGCTCCTCTGCAACATCATGTTTCAATAGTAGTAAAGATATTTCTTGCTCTAATCTTTCTTCATTAATATTTGATATATGTTCGTTAATTTTTGATCTCAGTCTTGCATTTCTTCTTTTTATGATTGTTTTGGAGCCTTTAGATATAAGCTGATTTCCTTTATTAATTTTTTTAATTTTTGATTCAAAAATCTTCTGCATTTTCATGCCTTCATTGTTCTTGGTAGTTATTAATTTGGATAAGGCTACCTTAAAAACATTTTTTAAAATTGCGGGGCTAATCTGAGAATGATTATGAGTATTAATTATTCCGGGCACATCCTTCACATCACCAAAAGAAAGATCTTTGGAATTAAAATTCTTATTGGCATCAATGATAGCCAATAAATTATCTAATGAATTTATATTGAATTCATATGATGTATTTTTTGGCTGAACAATATTGAACCTTATATCTATAGATCCTCTTTTAATTTTTTTTGATACCAGTTCTCTTATAAAGACATCTACGTCATTTGGAAGCTCATGTGATCTGATGGAAACATCTAAGAACCTATGGTTTATTGTTTTGATGTCACAAGTGACACTCAACGATTCTTGAGAATATTCTTCTGAGGCAAACCCTGTCATGCTCTTAATCATAATTTATTGTATTTTGGAAATTAATTGAGAGCTAGTCATATCAAAAATTGAAACCAGAATTTTTTAATTTGTCATTAATGATATTTCGACCATTAGAAATTAGATCATTGTCTTCAAGACAATTAAATAAGCCAGATTTTTTGCTATGAATGAAATGTTCGATGATATTTGATGCTGTATTTCTTGATAATTTATTATGAAACTCTGGGGTCTTTTCTTTTGGATCATATAGTCCAGCAAACCTTAGTATGTTTGTCTGTACATCTATCTCACTTTCTATTCTATGCTCATATTTTAAGATTATTTCTCCCCTAAAATTATCGGGCTTAGGCTCAATTTCTTCTGAAAGAAGTCCATATTGTTGCTTTCCATACACACTTGTTGATGAAATCCCCATAAAGGATTCAAAATTTACATTGCTCAGAGAATTAATAATATTCGTAAGAGAGGTTTGAAAACCATCTTTATAACCCTCAACAGTATAAGCCGATGGTTTGGGGATGAAAATAATATTACTGAAAGTAGTTTCAGGCAAAATAAGTTTTTTGCCTGAAAGCCAATCCCATTCAATATGATTTAAATTATCAAAACTTTTTGAAGATCTACTTACAGAATAAAAATTATATTCATCTTTTTTTGAAAAGCCCTGAATCAGCCTGACAGCAATATCACCAAAGCCAATAATAAGAATATTTTTTTTCATTAATTCATACTAATCTAATAAGTTTTATATTATCAAGAACAATTGAGTTAAAAAAAATGGCTTAGATCAAAAAGATCTAAGCCATTATTAAGAATACTTTTTTTAATTAAAAGAAAAAGCCATTTAATGGTAATAAACCTGAGATAACCAAGCTAACCATTGCCATTACATTAATTAAGATATTCATTGAAGGCCCTGAAGTATCTTTAAAAGGGTCACCAACGGTGTCACCGACAACAGTTGCAGAATGAGTATCTGAACCCTTGCCGCCTAAATTTCCTTTTTCAACATATTTTTTTGCATTGTCCCATGCGCCACCTGCATTAGCCATGAATAAAGCCAAAGCAACACAACCAAGCAAGCCTCCAGCTAGCATTCCTCCAAGAGCTATAGCCCCCAAACCAAAACCAACAATTGCTGGCATTGATACTGCTATTACACCAGGAAGCATCATTTTCTTTAAAGCTGCTTTAGTGGCAATCTCAACACATTTCTCTGAATCAGGATCAGCTTCGCCTTCCATAAGGCCTGTTATTTCTCTGAACTGTCTTCTAATCTCATTAATCATTTCAAAAGCTGCATCACCAACTGCTGTCATAGTAATAGATGCAATTAAAAATGGTATGCATATACCAATAAACATTCCAACTAAAACTATAGGATTAGTTAACGCTAAAGAGAATGCATCTCCATATGTAGCAGAAACTTGAGCGGAATAAGCAGAGATAATTGCAAGAGCTGCAAGAGCTGCGGCTCCAATGGCAAACCCTTTACCAATAGCTGCGGTTGTATTACCCAACTCATCTAAGGAGTCAGTAATATCTCTAACTTCCTTACCCATTCCTGACATCTCAGCAATTCCACCAGCATTATCCGCCACAGGCCCATAGGCATCGATTGCCATAGTTATACCAACAGTTGCTAGCATTCCAACTGCGGCTATACCCACACCATAAACCCCATCAACTAAAGTTGTTGAAGTTAATATGATCGCAGCAAGAATAATTATTGGTATTACAACAGATTGCATACCAACTGATAATCCTGAAATCATAACTGTTGCAGAGCCAGTTTCGCCAGATTCAGCAATTTTCTTAACAGGGGCACCTCCAGTGTAGTATTCAGTAATAAGACCAATTAAAACTCCACCTACTGCACCACTAACAACACACCATAATACGTTCATTGAGATGGATTCAAATGAATTAATTACGAAATATGCCATAACTATAAATATAGCTGGTGCTAATAATGTTCCTGACCTTAAAGCCTTATCAGGAGCCTGAGATGATTGAAGTTTAACAATAATAATTCCGATAATAGATGCTATAAGGCCTACCGATGCTAATAATAATGGAAGCATCATTAATTCGGTTGATCCCATGGTGTAGGCTATTGCAATTGAAGCAATCATTGACCCACAGTATGATTCAAAGATATCAGAGCCCATACCAGCAACATCGCCAACATTGTCACCAACATTATCAGCAATAACGCCTGGGTTTCTTGGGTCATCTTCCGGTATGCCGGCCTCTACTTTTCCAACTAGATCTGCACCAACATCAGCACTTTTGGTAAAAATACCACCGCCAACTCTTGAAAAGAGAGCAACAACTGAGGCGCCCATTCCGAAGCCTTCCAATGCATGAACGCCTTCTTCATATCCATTAAAGAAGAAATATAAAGATCCTAGACCTATTAAGCCTAATGAGGCCACACAAAGACCCATCACAGAACCGCCATAAAATGAAACTGAAAGAGCCGCTGCAGCACCATCTTTTTGGGCAGCCGTTGCAGTTCTTACATTAGCTTTTGT
>CBFHRY010000001.1:66625-68771 GCA_965658385.1 Gammaproteobacteria bacterium | reverse complement strand
AGGCCAGAAGAAGAAGTTATGGAAAAATTGTTTGGAGAAGATTTCTTAAAATATAAAAAAAATGTTCAAATGTGGCTATAAATCAAAATAAAGAGGATATTAAATAACTAGTTAATAGCTTAAAACCTCTCAAAATATTCAAACATTAGATATATACCCGGGGTACCCGGCTGGTACTCCTGCCCATCCCTTGAATTCAAGTAGGTACAAATTAATTAAATTGTAGGTACATTGATGAATGGAAATTGTAGGTACAAAGAGGTATCAATGTAGGTACATTATTTTCGTAAGACATAAAAAAAGCCCACTATTGTGGGCTTCTTAGTAAATTGGCATCCCGTAGGGGAGTCGAACCCCTGTTGCCGAGATGAAAACCCGGTGTCCTAGGCCTCTAGACGAACGGGACTAGATGCGAAACGTATTATATTGAATGTAGAAAAATTATCAAAGGCCTAAAGCTATTTTATTTTTTTATTTATAGCTGCAAGAAAGCCTCTCATAAAACTAGTTTCCATTTCATCTGGATGTAAGCGACTGAACATTCTTTTAATTCTAGAAATTATCTTTTTTGGATTATCTGGCTTGATCACATCAATAGCAACTGCAGTTTCAATAAAATGATCAATTAGCATCTGGAGGTTTTTTGAATCAACTTCTGGGTAATCATGCCAATCTCTCGACTCAGTATCATGTGAGGACTTAAAGATTTCATAACATAAGACTTGAGCTGACATTGCAACATTGAGCACTGGATATTCTGGATTTGCTGGAATCTCAATATGGATGTTGGCTAATTGTAGTTCTTCATTGGTAAGTCCCCTATCCTCTCTACCAAATAAAATTGATACTTTTTTTTCAGCATTGGATTGGTCTACAATTTTTATTGCTCCCTCTTCTGAGTTTACAGTGGGCCATTGAATGGTTCTGTTTCTGGATGAAGTTGCATAGACAAATGTACTGTCTGCTATTGCCTCTTCAATAGATTCAAAAACTTGAGCATTTTCAAGAACATCTAATGCATTACCAGCAAGGGCATTGGCGTCACCTGAAGGAAACTTTCTAGGATTCACTAAGGATAAATTAGATAGTCCCATTGTCTTCATAGCTCGAGCTACAGAGCCGATATTTCCAGGATGCGATGTTTCAACTAAAACTATGTTAATTAAATTACTTTTCAAACTCATGTCACTATTATCCTCATTTCTATTACAATAGCGACATGTCAATTCAAGCTTTATTAAATGTAAATCAAATTGCTGCAAGAAAAGGCGCTGCGGAATTAGAATTTGCTGTAAAAAAAGTCCACAGTTTGGATGCCTCCAAAGGATCTCCTGATGGGTACCTTCAAGCTATTAATAGAAGAGTTGAAGGCATAGTGCTTGATGAAATTAAAAGATTCTATCCAGAAGATAACTTTTTGGGTGCTGAAACAGGGTCTGAGGTCAATAATTCTAATATTACATGGGTTTTAAAAGCGATTGATGGTGAAGCTAATTTTATGAACGGCTACCCACATTTTGCTCTATCACTAACCTGTCTTATGGATCAGGAGCCTGTTACTGCTGTAGTAATAGATCCAATTAGAAGAGAAGAATTTTCTGCACAAAAAGGAGCAGGAGCAACTCTCAATAATGGAAAGATTAGAGTAAGTAAACAACAGGGTATTATTGGATCAATGCTTAGCTTTGCTACATCTAAAGTCAGTTCAGCTGGTTACAGCTATGATTTCAATAAAACATATAAAGAGCTCTTCAATCAAGACCTTGAAATGAGAAATTCTGGCTCTACAGGTTTAGACCTATGTTATACAGCAACAGGAAGACTTGATGGTTACTGGGCTCATGGTGTTGAGTTATGGGATGTTGCTGCTGGTTTATTAATTGCTAAAGAATCCGGGGCATTGATCAGTGACTTTAATGGCGATCCAAAATATCTTAACGGTGACCACTTCATTTGCGCCACACCAAAGTGCTACAAAGCAATCTTAAAATCAGTTAAACCTTATTACAAAAAATACTAAGGTAATTCGTCAAAATCTGCGCCTTCAGGTTCAGGAACAGCTAAATCTACTTGGGTGATAGACAGTGACATCAGCATGTTTGCAACTACATAGATAGAAGAATAAGTACCAACCATAACACCCAAA
>CBFHRY010000001.1:62559-66527 GCA_965658385.1 Gammaproteobacteria bacterium | reverse complement strand
TACTTGGGTGATAGACAGTGACATCAGCATGTTTGCAACTACATAGATAGAAGAATAAGTACCAACCATAACACCCAAAATCAGGGCCAAGCTAAAGCCTTTGATAAGCTCGCCACCAAAAATATATAAAGCAAATAAAACTAGTAATGTTGTTAAAGAGGTAACAATTGTTCTGCCCAATGTTTGATTCAGAGAAAGATCGATCATCTCTTGGGGCCCGAGGGTTCTTTCTGATCTAAAGTTTTCTCTTATTCTGTCAGAAACCACAATAGTATCATTTAATGAATAGCCAATAACAGCTAGCAGAGCTGCTAAAACAGTTAAATCAAAGTCCCAAGCAAAAATAGAAAAGAAACCTAGGATAATAACCACATCATGGCCCAAAGCTGAAACAGCGCCTAAAGCAAACTTATACTGAAATCTAAAAGCAACATACATAAGGATCATGAAAAGAGCCACAAGCATTCCAAGACCGCCTTGGTCTCTGAGCTCAGAGCCTACTTGAGGACCAACAAACTCTACCCTTTTAAGCTCACCCTTTAATCCTGAATCATTTAATAGATTGAAAATATTTTCACCAATACTGCTATTACCATTTTGATCAGCTACTTTAATTAGCACATCTAGGTTAGAGCCAAAGTTAACAACTTGTGAATCCTCATAATCATTCTCAATAAGAATATTCCTAATAGACTCCAGCTCAACTGGCTCTTCATAAGTAACTTCTATTAAAGTTCCGCCGCTAAAATCTAATCCAAGACTTAGGCCTTTAAATGATAAAGATAAAACAGAAACAGAAAAAAGCACTGCAGATACAATAGCTGCGACCTTTCTATATTTCATGAACGGTATCTTTTTATTCATTATATTTTTAATTCCTTAATGTTCTTGTTTCCATAGATTAGATTTACCATTGCTCTTGTACACATAATCGCTGTAAACATTGAAGTAACAATTCCTATAGATAATGTTATGGCAAAACCCTTTATCGGCCCTGTACCAATAACATAGAGAATAAGTGCAGCAATAAGAGTGGTTACATTAGCATCAAATATAGTTACAAATGCTCTTGAGAATCCATCATGAATTGCAGATTGAGGATCTTTGTTTTTTAACTCTTCTCTAATCCTTGAGAAGATCAAAACATTTGCATCAACCGCCATACCAACTGTTAAAACAATACCGGCGATACCAGGTAAAGTTAAGCTTGCTCCAAGCAAGGACATTATTCCTGTTATTAAAACTAAATTAATTACCAAGGAGATATTTGCAGCCAAACCAAATACTCGGTAATAAAGCGCCATAAATAATATAACCAAAGAAAAACCAATTAGTATTGATGTCATGCCAAGTTCAATATTTTCTTTACCAAGACTCGGGCCTACTGTTCTCTCCTCTACAAACTTCATTGGAGCAGCCAAAGCTCCCGCTCTCAGTAACAAGGCAAGTTCGCTAGCTTCTTGAGGTGATCCAACTCCTGTAATTCTGAAGCTTGTCCCTAAGACAGCCTGAATAGTTGCCAAACTAATAATATTTTTTTCAATGTATGAGGTTTGTTCGATAACTTTGTTACCAAATTCATCAGTAACAAGCTCAGATTTAGATTTTTGTTCAACAAACAAAACGCCAAGACCTCTTCCAATATTACCTGAAGTGGCTTTTTGCATTGCTCTACCGCCCTGCATATCTAGAGTAATATTTACCTGCGAGAATCCACTTTCATCAAAACCAGTATTCGCGTTAGTTACTCGGTCACCTGTAACAACAACCGCTCTTTCTAAAAAAGCAGTTCTATATTCATTGTCTTTAAAATTAAACTCTTCTTTCCTCAATGGTGAGGTTCTCGCGTTCGCCTCAAGTCTAAATTCTAAGTTTGCAGTTTTCCCAATTATTTTTTTAGCAGCAGTAGGATCTTGAACTCCAGGAAGTTGAACAACAATACGGTTAGCGCCTTGTCTTTGAACCACTGGCTCAGAAACTCCAAGCTCGTTTACCCTATTTCGTAAAGTTGTTAAGTTCTGCCCTACGGCATAATCTCTAATTTCTTTGATAGCAACATCGGAGTATTCAAGTAGTAAAGTTTTTCTGCTTGGTCTCTCAGTGATGATATATTGAATGCCACCATTGATGCCAATGCTGTCATTTCTGTAAGCTCTTAAAGCATTGTTATAACTATCATTATCCTTGAACTCAAAGAGAAGAGCTAAATCTTTCACGGATGAATTTGCCACACGTAACTTATCTTCTCTAAAACTTTTTCTATAATTATCAAGCAACACCTCTAATCTTGCTTGCAGTGCAGTATCTATATCCACCTCAAGTAAAAAGTGAACACCACCTGATAGATCGAGACCTAATTTAACAGGACTACCGCCAATATCTTTCAACCACTGCGGTGTAGTAGGCTCAAGGTTAAGGGCAATAATTACCTTATCTAAAAGAGTATTTTGCAATGCTGTTTTAGCTTCAAGCTGTTGATCTAAGGTATTAAATTTAACTACGATTTTATTGTCTCTTAAAAAGATATCTTGATAACCAGATGTCTGATTATCTAATATGGCCTCAGCCTCATCTAAGAGAGATTGGTCTGCTGATTTACCAGAGTCAGTATAAGCAATTTGTACAGCTGGCTGAGTTGGGTATAAGTTTGGTAGTGCATAAAGACAACCTAACCCTAAAACAATTAGTATTGTGATATATCTTAGGGCTGAGTTTTTATTCACTTCTAAATATTATTTAATTGAATCAATTGTGCCTTTTGGTAAAACACTTGATACAGCAGATTTTTGAAATTTTAGAGTTTGATTATCGCCAACATTAACAGAGATATAAGCTCCCTTGATTTCTATTACTTTGCCAAGAATTCCACTTGCTGTGATGATTTCGTCGTTCTTCTCTAATGCTGCGATCATATTAACAAGTTCTTTTTGTCTTTTGTTTTGAGGCCTAATCATTAAAAAATAAATTAGGATAAAAAATCCTCCAAACATTATTAGAGGACCCCAAGCTGAGGGCGCTGATCGTTGCATTGCATCTTGTGCAAAAACAAGATTTGGCATAACAATCAGTGCAAATAAATATTTATAAAAATTCATAACTCTTCCTATAGTGGCCCATCGGGCATTTCTAAACCTCGCATATTATAGAAGTCTTTTACAAACTTCGCGAATAAATTATTCTCTAAGGCCTCTCTTATGCCCCTCATAAGAGATTGGTAGTAATAAATATTATGATAACTAGATAAAATGCTGCCAAGCATCTCATTTGTCCTATCTAAATGGTTTAAATATGCTCTGCTGTAGTTTTTACATACCCTGCAGTCACAATTCTCGTCTATAGGACCCTGATCCATTTTGTAGGGAGCATTTCTAATATTAACTACTCCAGTGGAAGTTATTAACTGTCCATTTCTTGCATTTCTTGTTGGTAGCACGCAATCAAACATATCAATGCCATACCTTACAGCCTCCACTATATCCTCTGGCTTACCTACACCCATTAGGTATCTAGGCTTATCCTCGGGTAATTTATCAGCCATGAATGCAAGAATCTTTGTTTTTTCTTCCTTAGACTCTCCAACGCTAAGTCCGCCAAGCGCAACCCCATCAAATCCAATTTCCTTTATCTTATTTAATGATTCCTCTCTAAGATCTTCGTGCATACCGCCCTGAACGATTCCAAATAAAGCTGATGATGATTTATGAGCATCTTTGCACCTTTTAGCCCATCTCATAGAGAGCTCCATAGATTCTTTTGCTTGCTCGTGTGTTGATGGATAATCAGTGCATTCATCAAATGCCATTACAATGTCTGATCCAAGATTCTCTTGAATTTGAATGGAATCTTCTGGGGTCATAAAGATCTTTCTGCCATCATATGGGGAGCTAAATCGAACACCTTCTTCGCTAATTTTTACAAGATCACCGAGACTCCATACTTGAAATCCCCCTGAATCAGTCAATATTGGT
>CBFHRY010000001.1:21333-62462 GCA_965658385.1 Gammaproteobacteria bacterium | reverse complement strand
ACCGAACACCTTCTTCGCTAATTTTTACAAGATCACCGAGACTCCATACTTGAAATCCCCCTGAATCAGTCAATATTGGTCTATCCCAATTAGAGAATTTGTGAAGACCTCCTAGCTCTTTAACAGCCTCATCCCCAGGCCTCAGCATTAGATGATAAGTATTACCAAGAATAATTTCAGCGCCTGTTGATTTTAAGTCTTCTACAGTCATGCCTTTTACAGTGCCGTTAGTTCCAACAGGCATAAATGCAGGGGTTTGTATTTTTCCTCTTGGGAAAGATAGCTCTGCTCTTCTAGCGAATTCTGATTTTGTATTTAATTTAAACTTCATGTTTTTGTAAAAGCATTGCATCTCCGTAAGATAGAAATCTGTACCTTTCCTCTACGGCTATCTTATAGATTTCTCTCATATTTTCATATCCTATGAAGGCAGCTACAAGCATTAATAATGAAGATTGAGGCATATGGAAATTTGTAATTAAACAATCAACTGCTTTGAACTTATATCCAGGTGTAATATATAAATTTGTATATCCATTGAATCCCTTTTGAGATATGTCCTTAAAAGCAGTTTCTAGAGCTCTTGTCGCTGTTGTGCCCACTGCAAAAACTTTCTTACCAGATTCTTTGGTTGCATTAACAAGATCAACTATTTCGGGTTTAACTTCCATGTATTCACTGTGAATATTATGATCAGCAATATTTTCAACTTTTACTGGTTGAAACGTCCCTGCACCAACGCTTAAATTAACTTTTGCAATTGAAACACCTTTTTTTCTTATCTCGTCAAGCAACTCTTCATCAAAATGCAATCCTGCTGTTGGGGCTGCGACAGAATCCTGGAGTTGCTTATCCTCATAAACAGTAGCATATCGGTCATGATCAAGTTCCTCGTCGGCCCTTTTGATGTATGGGGGCAGAGGAACATGGCCTATATCATTAAAGATTTTGAGTGGTTCGTCGTCAAACTGAATTATAAAAAAATTGTCTTTTCTACCTAATATTGTTACCTGGTGATTGCCAATATTTAATACAGAATCTTCTTTTGGACTTCTGCCTGATTTAATCTGAACTAAGGCTTGATTGTTCTCCATAATTCTCTCAAGCATGACCTCTACCGCACCACCAGATTCTTTTGTACCATGAAGTCTTGCTGGGATCACTGAGGTATTATTTACGACCAAAAGATCACCACTTTCAAAGAAATTTAAAATATCTTTAAAACTTTTATGTGAAATGGTTTCTCCATAAACCAATAACTTGCTTGAACTTCTATTATCAAGAGGATAGTTTGCTATTAGCTCATCAGGCAAATGGTAATCAAAATCTACAGTTTTCATAAGATGGTGATTTTAAAAGACTTGATAGTTAGCTACAATGCCACCGTGCCCTATTGGCGGAATTGGTAGACGCGCGCGATTCAAAATCGCGTTCCTTCGGGAGTGCCTGTTCGACTCAGGCATGGGGCACCATTTTCAATCCTTTTGGAACCTAGAAATATTTTTGTGAAGTTTTTTTGAAAATCTTTTAAAAGCCTTTAGAGCATCTTTGATGTTATTTGATTCAAAATCTTCTGCGAGTGAATAGCCATCCCAATAAGCTACGCTGAATTTGTCCTCATATTCCTCAAATTCTATTGATGCTGCATCAGGGTTTGTGCTGTCGTTGTGGTGAACTAAGATCTTTTTATCTTCAAGGCTATATCTAATGCTATCCATATCAGAGAATATAGACTTACACAGGTTTTCTATCTGAATGTGATTACTTTTTATATTTGTTCTGATCATATGAGTGATGTCTGCCAACCTCAAAGCCTCTTAAGCCAAGATGTTTTGTTTTTCTACCTCTAGCTCTTTTCCTCCAAAGCGTGTAGCTACTTTTTTTGAGATTCTTTCGCATTAGGTCCTCTACTTCATTCTGATTGAGCCCATATGTTGCTTCTATGGCATCAAAAGTTGTTCTATCTTCCCATGCCATTTCAATGATTCTTGAAATGTCCTCAGGCTTAAGATTATCTATCACAGACTATTTGAATCTCTTTAGTTCAGTTTCTAATTCAGCAATTCTTCGTTTTAATGGTTCAAGATCTTCTTTTTTTACAAACCCTGAGTCTTTCATAAATTTTTCAAGCGCAGGTTTCATCATCTTTTCCATGTTTTTCATATCTTTCATCATTCCAAATGGATTCATGTTTTACTCCTTAAATGTATACATCAAACCTAGTAGATTTTCCTTTGATCTGATAATTTATTTTATTACAAATCAATGGGGCCTTGATTGGTCTTTTCAAGATTATTTTTTTGCAATTAGCGCTTTGAAAGGTATTAAAAATACTGTCGCCAGCGTCCTCTATGCCTTCTAAGTCTATTATTTTTCTTAATAAATCAATTTCACCAGAGCCCTTTGAAGCCTTATTATTTTTTGGATAAAGTGGATCCAAATAAATTACATCATAATCAATATCTTTTTTTTCATTGTAAATATCTCGAGCATCGCCATTAAGAAGCGTTAAATTATCCAAAAAAGGTAAAGAAGTTTTTGCTCTTTCGCATGCATCCTTGATTAAAAGATAAATAATTTTGCTTTGCTCACACGCAACAACCTTATGATCTAAAGATAGAAAAATCATAGTATCTGCAAGCATGCCTGCTGTTGCATCAAATATATTTAAAGGGTTTAAATTCTTACCCAAGGCTTTTTTAATTTGTTTCTCATGCTGAGATCTATTTAATCTCCAACCTATAGGGCCAGATAAGAAATCTATATTTAAAGATCTTAATTCATCGTCTAAATAAGAATTAAATGTAAGCATCTCATTAGCTATTGTTATAAATGAACCAGTTTTTGGTGGATCGTCAACAATCTCAGAATTTAAATAGTTTGCTACAAATTCAACCTTTAAATTAAGTGTTTTATCAATTACTATCGGGCAGTTCATTAAATTAGAATAATTGCCATTCCCAATATGATTCTATAAATGACAAAGGGCATCACCCCTATTTTTTCAACAAATAGTAAAAAATATTTAATGGTTAAAAAGGCTACTACAGAAGAAATTAAGAAACCCACTAAAAGATGGAAAACATCTATCTCTACACCTGGAGCGATCATATCCAGCAAAAGAAAAACAAGAGCACCTAATATAGTTGGAATTCCAAGTAAAAATGCAAACTTAGATGCGTCTTTGAGGCTCAAACCAGCTATCAAGCCCGCTGTTATTGCGGTACCCGACCTTGATGCACCAGGTATTAAAGCAAACACCTGAATAAGTCCTATAAATATTGCAGCAAATATTGTGAGCTGTTTGATTGTTCTGTTTTTAGGGCCAGCAACAAACGCAAACATTAGAACAAATGCAAATACAATATTCATTGTTGCAATGCTTTGAAGTGAGAAAAGTCTTTGTTGTATCAAATCAGATGAGAGCAAGCCAACGATCACAATCGGAACTGTTGCAATGATTAGTAAAAATGCTAATCGTCTGTCATCTAATAAATTTTTATCATTACTTAATAAAGATGAGCTCATTCGCATAAGATCATTCTTAAAATAAAATATAACGGCAACTAAAGTGCCGGCATGAGTAGCGATATCAAAACTCAATCCAA
Source organism: Gammaproteobacteria bacterium (assembly GCA_965658385.1). Classification (GTDB taxonomy): domain Bacteria; phylum Pseudomonadota; class Gammaproteobacteria; order Magnimaribacterales; family D2472; genus CAJQGY01. The sequence goes on along the minus strand of CBFHRY010000001.1, from coordinate 58,854 downwards.
GGTCTTTAGTACCAAATAACAAGTTGGGTAAAAGCAAGTGTGCTGAGCTTGATATAGGAAGAAATTCAGTTAACCCCTGAATTATGCTTAGCAGTATTACTAATACAATATCATTGATCATTTAATTTTTTATATGTAGTTTCTTTTATATAAACGGGATTTGCATCTTCGGGTCTGTATTTTGATTCTTTAGAATATTTTGAAAGAGCTAATTCAATTAATGTGGCTGCATTTGATTTAATATCTAAATTTACATTTACTTCATTAACTGAATCCCATGCATTGCCTAAAAAAGCAGCATCGGGATCTTTAGAAGCAATTTTTTCAAGATCTATCTTATTAACAAGCATCTCCGAGCCAATATTTTTTAACGACCCATCAACAAAATTAAACTCTGCATAATAAGCTTCAGATTTAATGTCTGAGAGAATTGCACAATGTAAGACTTGATCCTCTGTGTTAAAAATAGTGTGCTCGAAAGCAATACATTCAAGATTTGAAATTGGCATTAGTGGTTTTGATTGCGTTAAAGCAATTGCTTTTAAAAAAGTAGCGACGCTTCTGATTGAAGTGTAAGATCCTGGACCTTGGCCGAAAACAAAAAGATCAAAATTTGATAGGTCTTTAGAATCAATGCTTATATTTTGCAGAAGAGATTGCCAATCTGGACGACTTTTTCTTTTATGGTTTACTGATATCGACAAGAGATCATCTCCAATCTTGGATGCTACTGAAGTATGGTCCCCAGTAGAATCAATTGCCAAAACATCCATAATTAAATTTCTTTTTTTATGTTTGCAAAAACCTCATTAACGCTTTTTGAACCATCAACTGAAACATACATGAGCTCAGATTTACTGCTAATTTCTTTATAGAAACTGGTCAGCGGCTCTGTTTGTTCGTGATAAACATCTAATCTTTTAAGAACGGTCTCAGGCTTATCATCTTCTCGTTGTATTAATGCTTCCCCAGATTCATCATCAATACCCTCAATTTTTGGAGGATTGTAATCTATATGATAGTTTCTACCTGATCCAGGATGCACTCTTCTACCTGACATTCTGCTAACAATAACATCGTCCTCAACAACAATTTCTATGACATGAGAAAATGATACGCCCATATCATCTAGGATTTTTGCCTGACCAAGGGTTCTAGGAACTCCATCAAACAAAGATCCATTTTTACAGTCTGGCATTTGCAGTCTTTCTTCAATCAATGAGCCAATAATGTCATCGGAAACAAGCCCACCTGAATCAAGAATACTTGAAACTTGCTTACCAAGATCTGAGCCTGAAGCAACAGCTTCTCGTAACATGTCTCCAGTACTTAATTTAGGAATTTGATATAGATCGCATATAAGGTCAGCTTGTGTTCCCTTTCCAGCCCCGGGAGGGCCTAACAAAATAAAGTTTTTCATCTTTCTAATATAGCAAATGCTACTACATAATTTTTCTCGTCTGCAAGACTAACATGACTAGCTAAAATACCCAAATCATTCATTTTATCTTTCAGATTATTCAAAGGAATAAAAACAGGTTTACCTAATTCGTCCCTTACTACAGAAATATTTGAAAGCAAAACCTCTTGCCTTATGCCTGTTCCAAACGCTTTTGAGATTGCTTCTTTTATACAAAATTGTTTAGCAAGATATATTGGTTTTTTTGTTTCCTCTAGGCCATTGAAGTAATTTAATTCTTCAGATGTTAGGCATTTATTTGCAAAAGCATCTATTGATTTCATGTTTTTAAACCTTGAAACCTCAACAATATCTGAACCAATGCCGTATATCATCCCTTTAAGCTCCTAAAAATTTCCCTACTTGCTAACTCTTTACCATCCAAGCAAAGTAATATTGCTTCTTTTGTAATCTTTTTTAATGATTTTCTTGGTATGGATTCAAATTTTCTATCACGAATATCTAATATTTCTTGGCCTAATAGCTCCCCTCTTTCTGATTTTCTAAAACCTCGTTGAGATATAAATTTATAATAAGCATTCGCCTCAATGGGATTATGCTCATCAATATCTGATTCAAAATCTATACCATAACCAAGCATTTCTAACATATCTAATTCAAAAGAACGCAAAGTTAGCTCTAAGTCATTGGATTTAACCTCGTCTAAAAAGCTCTCATAAAGATCAAATAGCTCTTCATGAGTTGCGTTTTTTGGAAGTAACTTAGTCAAAAGCTCATTAATGTATAATAGGCTGTAGCTGGTTTTTGAAAAATTATCTACCGACATAGAAAAATCTCTATCAATATTAGTTAAGGTTTTTAGTTCAGATCTGCCAGAATAGGTAACTTTTAACTTACAGAAAGGCGCTAAATAACCAAAAAATTTAGATTTTGGTTTTTTTGCTCCTCGCGCAATGATTGATATTTTTCCTGATGATCGCGTGAAAATATCAGCGATTATTGAAGTTTCTCCATAGGCTCTTTGATGCAATAAAAAGCAATTATCCCATTCATTAGGATTCATAACTTGCACCTACACCTAGGCTTTGAATGTAATCTGAATCAGTATTCCAATTTTTCTTAACTTTAACCCAAGTTTTTAAAAAAACTTTCTTCTCAAAATAGTCCTCTAAATCCAACCTAGCTTGTTTACCAATTTTCTTTAGAGTTGATCCTTTATTGCCAATTACAATTTGTTTTTGACTATCTCGAACTACAAATATAACAACATGAATTTTTAGGATAGTCTCTTCATCTTCAAAGTGCTCGACTTGAACAAATGTATCATGTGGCAGCTCATCCCCAAGCAATCTAATTATTTTCTCTCTAACAAGCTCTGAAATCATAAACATGTCCTTTTGATTATTTGAAGACATGGCCTCACCATAAACATGGTCACCTTTTGGCAGATATTTAATTATAATTTTCTGCAGTTCTTCTATCCCTTCATCTAAAAGTGCTGAAATAGGAATAATTTCAAGGAAATCATATAACTCACTTAATCTATCCATTAAAGGAAGCAATTTTTGCTTATCGTCAATTTGGTCAATTTTATTAACAACACAAATTACTTTTGCATTTGCTTCTTTGAGCTTCTTAAGCACGGACATATCTTGATCGTCTAGTTTCAGTCTTTGAGTAACGAATAACACAATATCTGAATAATCAATTAAGCCTTCAGCAGATTTATTAAGTACTTTATTCATGATTTTGGGGGATTTGATATGCATGCCAGGGGTATCAGCAAAAATAAGTTGTGCATTTTCAATATTCTTTATTCCAAGAATATTGTTCCTTGTTGTTTGAGATTTTCTTGAAGTTATTGAGATTTTCTTACCTAAGATATGGTTCAATATAGTAGATTTACCAACATTTGGTTTGCCAATTATAGAAATGTATCCACACAATGAATCAGTCATCTTTTTTATCAATAGAGCTTAAAACTGATGCAGCAACCTTTATCTCTGCACTTTGTTTAGATGATGAGAATGATGTGAATTTGATATTTTCATAAACTAACGTACACTCAAATCCCTTTGTTTTTTCTTCATGGTTATATTCAGGAGGACTCATTCCAAGAGATTGAAATAACTCTTGTAATTCTGTTTTCGGATCTTTAAATGAATCATCTATTGAAATATTACTTAACTCATCAGAAAAAATATTTATTGTTACTAGCGTTGCCTGATCCCAGCCACCATCTAAATATATTGCACCTACTAGGGCCTCAAGGCACCCCTCATAGATTGATTTCTTATGTGAATCATTAATATTCAAAGTTCCTTTGGATAGCCTAACTGCTTTATGCAGTTTAAGAGATTTAGCTTTTTTGCTTAACGTATCCGATTTGACTAATTGTGATCTTATCCTGCTTAGAAGACCCTCGGGTATTTCAGGATATTTTAAAAATAAATATTGAGAAATAACTGAATTAAGAACAGTGTCACCTAAAAATTCCAACCTTTCATTGTTAGATTTATTATCAAAACTTTTATGAGTAAGTGCGAGCTCTAATAGACTTTCATCTGAGAAGACAAATCCTATATTAGTTTGAATTGATTCAAGCATTAATTAATTTTACCAGCCCTTTCAAAACTAGGTAAACAGGTCCAACACTCCCATGTCATCCAGATATAATCAGCTGTGCCCATGAAATGATTCCTTGGAACAAAGCCAACATCTTGTCTAGAGTCATTAGAATTATCTCTGTTATCGCCAACTACAAAATAGTGACCTTTAGGAACAGTCCATTGTTGGGGATATTCTGTCTTTGCAGAACTATTTCTTACTAAAAATGATCTACCGCCAAGCTCTTCTGTATAAAATTTAATATCTTCAATTTCTTCAACTTCTTCAATTTTTCCTGAAGGGTATCTGTATCTTCTTGTTACTGTTTCCTCTTTTGTAAATTCATAGTCCTTCAAAACAATTTCATCATTTATATAAAGCTTTTTATTAATATATTTTATAGAGTCACCTGGCTTACCTATTAATCTTTTTATATAGGGCACAGGTTTGTGTGGTGGCACAAAAACTACAACCTCACCATAATCAGGATCATTAAGTTCAATTAAAGGTTTGCCTACCCTATTAATTTTTAATCCATACTCATATTTATTAACTAAAATAAAATCTCCAACCTTTAAACCAGGCAGCATTGATCCAGATGGGATTTGGTATGGCTCATAAAGAAAAGATCTGAGAACAAAAATAATAAAAAGAGGTATGAGTGTGCCTCTTGTTGATTTTTTAATGACCTCATTCTTATAAAAGATTCCAATGAAAAAAACTATGAAAGATATTATTACAGCTATAAATAAAATTAACCCAAGATCACCTGAGTTAAACCATATGCTCATTATCATTGCAAAAAAGAAGATTGTTCCTAGAGAGGATAAATTTTCCTCAATCAGAGGGTTAAATTTTGCTTCAGTAACATTTTGTCTAATCCAAATATAGATACATCCAAGCATTCCTGCCAAGGACAAAATAAATAATGGATCGGTAAACATACTAATCTCCTGAACTAAAGTAATTTAAGAACGCATCTTGTGGAATGGAAACTTTACCAATTTGTTTCATTTTCTTTTTCCCTTCTTTTTGCTTCTCAAGTAGCTTCTTTTTTCTTGTTATGTCGCCGCCATAACATTTTGCAGTAACATTTTTTCTAAGCGCTTTTACAGTTTCTCTCGATATTATCTTAGCACCTAGTGCAACTTGAATGGGGACATCAAACATTTGTCTTGGAATTAACTTTTGTAAGTTTTTAGCAATTTCTCTGGCCTTTGTGGCAGAAAAAGATTTGTGCACAATCATTGATAAAGCATCTACTTTTTGGTTGTTAATTAGCACATCAATTTTTGTTAGATCAGATTTAACAAAACCAATCAATGAATACTCAACAGATGCAAATCCTTTTGTTGATGACTTGATTTGATCAAAGAAATCAATAATTACACTAGACAGAGGCATCTCAAAAATAATGGAGACTTGATTGCCAAAATATGTCATATTTTTTTGTATTCCTCTTTTGTTGGTACATAAAGTAATTACATTACCAACGTAATCATTTGGGGTAAGAATATTCACATTTACTATAGGCTCTCTTATTTCGTCTATATCATTAGATGCTGGAAGTTGAGATGGATTATCAAGCTTGATAACTTTGCCATCAGTTTTTAAAACTTCATATTCTACTGATGGGGCTGTAGAGATAAGTTCAAGATCATACTCTCTTTCTAATCGCTCCCTTATTACCTCCATATGAAGAGTGCCAAGGAAACCGCATCTAAAGCCAAATCCTAATGCATCTGAAACTTCAGGCTCATATATTAATGATGAATCATTTAAAATAAGTTTTGATAAGGCATCTCTAAACCTTTCATAGTCTTCTGATTTAACAGTGAACATAGATGCAAAAACTTTTGGGTTAACTTTTTCAAAACCAGGAAGCGCTTGTGTGGTCTCATCATTCCATTCAAGCAAAGTATCGCCTACAGGAGCGCCTTTAATATTTTTTATACCTGCTACTAAATAGCCCACCTCACCTGCTGACAAAGATTCTTTTGTGACTTTTTTTGGAGTGAATATGCCTAATTCATCCACTATGTGAGTATCGCCTGTTGAGTGTATTTTAAACTTTTGACCTTTTTTTATTGTGCCATCTTTAATTCTTATTAAAGAAACTACTCCTAAATAAGAATCAAACCAAGAATCTATTATTAAAGCCTTCAATGGACTTTCAATCATACCTTCAGGTGAAGGAATATCAGAAATTAAGACATCTAACAAAGATTCAATTCCAATTCCCGTTTTAGCACTTACATGGGGAGCATCAGATGCGTTGATACCGATCATGTCTTCAATTTCTTTTTCAACTCTTTCTGGTTCAGCTTGGGGAAGATCAATCTTATTTATAACTGGAACAACTTCCAGCCCCTGGTCTACAGCTGTATAACAGTTAGCAAGAGTTTGAGCCTCCACACCTTGTGATCCATCAACTACCAATAATGCACCCTCACAGGCTGATAATGATCTAGATACCTCATAAGAAAAATCAACGTGCCCTGGAGTGTCAATGAAGTTTAATTGATAAGTTTCACCGTTTTTTTCATAGTTTAAGGTTACTGCCTGAGCTTTAATTGTTATACCTCTTTCCCTCTCAATATCCATTGAATCAAGAATTTGCTCAGACATCTCTCTTGCAGATAGACCTCCACAATATTCAATAAGTCTGTCAGACAAGGTGGATTTGCCATGATCTATATGGGCAATGACAGAAAAGTTTCTAATGTTCTTCATAGGTGTAAGACATTTTACAGCCAAAGGGGCTAATGATGGTGAATTCTAAAAAAGTAAGTTGCTAAATTTTTAGTTGATTTTCACAGAGGTAATGAACTTTGAACCTTTTCTATTGAGGTGAATTGCTACACGTTTACCAGATTCAAATTGCTCTAAAGCATCCTTAAAATCGTCAACTTCATATATCTCGTACTTGTCACCGCGATATTGAAGCATAGTAATGACGTCACCTCTGAAAATCCTACCTGAAGCAGGTGAACCGGGAGTAACTCTTGAAACAATTACTCCATCCGGCAAATTGTCCATAGATGGGTTGTCTCTATCAATTTCAGCAACTTTTAATCCTAGAGGATCTTTTGATTTGCTTGATTTTGCAGGTATAAAGGAATCTTTATCTGTTGGAAGCTCTCCAAGAATAAAGTCAATAGATATCTCTTCTCCATCTCGTATTACTCTTGCTTCAGCTTCGGTCTCTGGTCTCAATTGACCAACAACATGAGGAAGGTCTGAGCTAAATTTAATTTCTTCGTCATTAAATTCAATAATGACATCACCAGGCATGAGGCCAGCTAAATCAGCCGATTGCCCTGACTCCACATCATTTATGAGAGCTCCATAAGGTTTTTTCATTCCCAAGGCTTCAGCAAGATCGCTATCAACCTCGCTCATCCTGACACCCAAATACCCCCTTGAAACAAAACCATTTTGTATGATTTGATCGGCAACATCAGTGGCTACATTAATAGGTATAGCAAAAGCTAGGCCCTGGTAACCACCGCTTCTTGAATATATTTGAGAGTTAATACCAACGACTTTGCCATCTAAGTCAAATAGTGGACCTCCAGAGTTTCCTGGATTGATGGCTACATCAGTTTGTAAAAACGGGACATAATTACCTATATTATTATTCTGAATGCTTCTGCCTTTTGCGCTGACTATTCCGGCTGTAACTGAAAAATCAAAACTAAAAGGAGATCCTATTGCAACTACCCAATCACCAACCTTAAGCTTGTCACTGTCTCCAATTATGACCTTTGGCAGCTTCTTCCCCTCTACTTTTAAAACTGCTAGATCGGAAAGTGGATCTACGCCAATAATTTCAGCTTTGAATTCTCTTCTATCAGAGAGAGATACAACAACTTCTGTAGCATCTTCTACCACATGAAAGTTAGTTAATATGTAATCGTCTTTAAGTATAAACCCTGAGCCATATGAGGTTGATTCTCTTTTTTGTTGCGGCATTTGTCCGTATTGCCTTGGCATACCAAACCTTTCAAGAATCTCATCAGGTATTCCTCCATATCCGCCCATTTGTCTTGATGTGATTTCTTTTTTTGAAGTTATATTCACAACCGCAGGAGCAGAATCTTCTACAAGTTCTGAAATGTTTTCTGGTAAACCAGCAGCAATCAATTGAGGTGAGGTTATGATTAATAAAAAAAGTATACTTCTGGTTATTTTCTTCATCTTTATCCTTGGTTTAATTTAATATTATTTATAATTTGCTGAGCACTTCTTTGGTCTAAATCTCCATACAATGTAAGAGTTCTTCCATCTTTAAGGGGTATCAAATAAATATTTTTGTTTCCATATCTCCAATATCTAACCTTATTAAGATTAAAATTCTTTTTTTCAATATGCATAGTAAAATTTTGTTTGCCATTTGAATAATGTCTTTTTGAGGCATCATTTAAATTAAAGCCAACATTTCTCAAGTCCATCAGATTTTCTGTAGAGCCTAAAGCTGAATTATTAACTACGCTTAGTACATGATTGACCAAGTTATCTTCTCTAGAATTTGCAATTTCTTGTGCCTCAGGACTTTTGATTGCAAGGTTTAATGCATCCTGAGCATCTTTGTCTATACCTAGTCTGGAAAAATCTGATTGGTTTATGAATAACACTGTCAGCAAAATGGAAGCAGCAGCTGTGAGCCCATTAGAGAACCATAAGATTTTGTTGCTATTTGGATTACTGTTTTTTATGGGAACGACGTTTATATTATTAAAATTAGCCGCTGTGGAGATTACTCCATACATAGAAATTTTCTCTTTAAATCCTGCATCGGTAGAATTTGATAAAGACTTCTTAAAGCTATCTGCGTCTAATTCGCCATCATAAAAAGATGAAATATCCTCATCATATTTATCCATAATTTAACTCCGTATTAATATACTTAAGAATTGTTTCTCTAGCTCTAAAAATTCTAGACCTAACAGTTCCTATTGGGGTATCTGTAATTATTGCTATTTCCTCGTAACTTTTACCTTCAACCTCTCTTAGAGTAAATGAAGTTCTTAGATTTTCAGGCAAAGTTTGTATAAAGCTGTTAATTTTTCTGAGAGAATCTTCATGCATTAAATCAGTTTCAACATTTGATATGTCTTCAATTTCATAAACTCTCTCATCTTCAGAAATATTCATCTTCTGCTTTTTGAAAGCTGAGCTTTGAAAATGATTTTTAGCAAGATTAATTGCAATCCTGTACAACCATGTAAAAAAAGCACTATCGCCTCTGAAAGATTCAAGCGCTTTCCATGCTTTTATAAATGTTGCTTGCGCAAGATCCTCAGCATCTTCTTTGGATTGTGTATATGCATACAAAGATGCATAAACTCTTGGATAGTGTTTAGTCATTAAAATATTTAGGGCTTCTTTATTACCTTGCCTCGCTTTATTTATTAATAAAGAATCTTCAGTATGATTTTGATTCATTAGCATTGATTCCTTTACTCATATGACAGCGTTTTATTTTAAAAGTTTCCCATTGTTGAAAATTTTTTTAAGAATTTATCAATAAAATGTTCATGCCTGTTATTACTGAGAGAGATATTTTTAAAAATATAATCAAAAAGAGACTGATCATCATAATCCAAAACCTCATCAAGAATTTTTAGATTAGTCTCATCAAGCTTTTCAAGATATTTAGCAGCAAACTCACGCAACAAAAGATCAAGTTCTCTCATACCTCGTCTACATTTCCATTTGATTCTGTTTATTTCTTTGCTCATTGGTTAAAATTAGATTTTATTAACAACATTTTACTTGAAAAAAATAGAAGAAAATAATTTATTGGTCGCAGGTCAATTAATGCTTGATGACATGTCTGTGTTAGAAGTGCATAGCAAAACAAATAAATCATTTGATTTTCTTCAAGGTCAGTTAACTTCAGATATATCAAGCTTAAGTAGAGATGGCGACTATCAATTATCTTCTATCTGCAATCAGAAAGGACAAGTTGTTGCAGATTTTGTAATTAATAGGTTTGGGAACGATTATAAAATTATTATTAAGAATGAGTTAGTTGAATTATTTGTAAACGACCTAGAACCATATGCAAAATTTTTCTCAGTAAACTTTATAAAAAATAAAGATTATGTTCACGGCTATGTAGTTAAAAGAAATCTTGAAGGGACTTTATTAAGAAATGAAACTTTTGGCCTTTCAGTTAAATTTTCTAGGGACAAAATAGATAGCACACTTACAAAAGAAGATTGGATTACAACCAATCTATTGCTCGGGAATTACAATATTAGCTCAATTGATTCGGGAAAGTTTAGGCCAGCTGAAATTATGCAGGATAAAACTCGAATATCATTTAATAAGGGATGTTTTAGAGGGCAAGAAATAATTGCAAGAATGAAATATCTTGGCAAAGAGAAAACAAGCATGCGTCTTGTTATAACTTCAAATCCTCTCAAGTTAGAAAATAAAAAAATTATCAATCTTCTTTCATATCAAACTAAAGCAATGCATATGAATGTCTTGTTAGGTAATAAAAATTTACTTGATGACTTAATAAACTCAGTTACGAGTATTTTTGTTAAGTAGACCAGTCAATTGGTTCTTTGTTTAATCTTCTTAAGTAACTATTAGCTTGTGAAAAATGTTTACATCCAAAAAAGCCCTTATAAGCAGAAAGCGGTGATGGGTGAGGAGATTTTAAAACCAGATTTTTTTCATTATTTATAAATTCTGCTAATTTTTTAGATTCATTACCCCATAATAAATACACTATATTTTGTCTCTTATCATTTAATAATTTTAGGGTAGCTATAGTTAATTTGTCCCAACCAATAGACGAATGAGATTGAGGTTTTCCTTCTTCTACACTCAAATATCTATTTAGTAAAAGTACTCCTTGATGAGCCCATATTTTTAAGTCTGGTGAAGTATTTTTTATTCCTAAATCTGACTCTATTTCTTTAAAAATATTTGCCAAAGATTTTGGGATTTTATTGTCAAAATTTGAAGAGAATGAAAGGCCATTTGCTTGGCCTTTTTTTGGATAAGGGTCTTGCCCAAAGATTACAACTTTTATATCAGATAAGGCGCACAAGTTGTAGGCATTAAATAACAAATCTTCGTTTGGAAATATTTCTAGACCTTTATTTTTTTCTGAGTTGAGATACGCAATGACCTTTTCTAATTCATCAAAATTAACATAATCTATTAAACAATCATGCCAATTTTTATTAAAATTTAAACTATAGTTTTTAATCATAATTATAGAAAATTTTTATCCACAGAAACTGTGGATAAAGTTATGGATAACTTTATTTATATCACATAAAAGCCTTATTTATAAAGGTTTTTTAGATATTGGTCAAAAATTGTACAATTTATATATAAATTACCGCATATCAGTATTTTATAATGATTATGATATTATTACTCAATAAAAATTAAAATCAAGATAGCTGTCGGTTTAAAGTTTTATTATTCTGTTGACAAGTATTTATTTTTGTAAAATATATACAAAAGCAAACTGATAGCGGTCACTTAGCTCAAAGCACTATATTTGCAAGCAAAAAAAATTATTTGCAAAGTCTAACGCTTAAGACATGCTCTATCTTTTCGATATTATCAATAATCTCAGCTGAAGGATTTTCATCAAGATCAATAAGGTTGATAGCTATTTCATCCCTGCTCTTGTTAGTCATGTCTGTGATATTTAAATTAGAAGAAGCAATTTGATCTGCAATTTTTCCTATCATTCCTGGTTCATTTTTATTAATTATTATCAACCTAAAATTTGTTGTTCTACCAAGCCTAATAGATGGAAAATTTACAGAGTTAACTATAGTCCCATTTTTAAGAAAATTTGACACTTGTTCACATGCCATATTTGCACAATTTATTTCTGCTTCTTTTGTACTTGCTCCTAAGTGTGGGAGTAAAATTACATCTCCATTTTCATCAGCTCTTTTGATCAGATCTGGTGTTGGGAAATCAGTAACATATCTGTTAACTTTTCCTGACTCAAGAGAATTTAATATGTCATCATTATTTACTATGCCGCCTCTTGATAGATTTATTATTTTTGCTCCATCTTTAAGAAAAGATAAAGTTTTTGAAGATATTAAATTTTTTGTTGAATCAACCAAAGGTACATGTAAAGAAATATAATCGCAATTAGCTAGCAAGGCTTCCAAAGAATCAGCTTTTTCTACTTCTTTCGGAAGTCTCCATGCTGCATCAACTGAAATATATGGATCAAATCCAATAATTTTCATACCCATGATGTTGGCTGTTTGTGCTAATAGAGATCCAATGGCACCAAGGCCTACAATACCAAGAGTTTTTCCTTTAAGCTCTGAACCTTTAAAGAATTTCTTTTGTGATTCCATTGATTTATTAAGCTCATCTGCTGCCATTCCTTTTAAGGTCATTGCATAAGAACTACCTTGGATGATACCTCGAGATGCTAGCAGCATCCCGCAAACAACCAATTCCTTAACAGCATTTGCATTTGCCCCTGGAGTATTAAAAACAACAACACCTCTATCAGTAGCATCGCCAACTGGGATATTATTAGTACCGGCACCGGCTCTTCCGATGCATTTTAATGAATCATTGAAGTCACTATCATTTAGAACCTGGCTTCTTAGTAGGAGCGAATCTGGATTTACTTGGTCTTCTTTTAGGCCGTTTTCATTAAGGGTATCTATGCCCTCTTGGGCTATATTGTTGTAAATTTTGTATGTGTACATTTTTGTCTGGGATTTAAAACTATATTATATATTACACAAATTAAGATAAGGAATTATTTATATATCTTTTCCATTTATCATATTTTTTAAGCAGGTTTGTGTTGGTTGCAAAGGATGATTGGAATGACTTTTCTATATTTACATCATTAAAATCCTTGATCGTACCAGATCCAATCATTGCAACAATACATGCACCAAGTGCTGTCGATTCAATGTTTTTTGGTGAGATAATTTCCTTGTTTAAAGTGTCTGAAAGAAGCTGACAAAAAACATTGTTTGCAATCATTCCCCCATCAACCCGAAGTTCTTCTGAGGAAATTTTGTAGTCTTCCAATATCTTGATGATATCAAGAACCTGAAAGCATATTGATTCGAATGCCGCTGTAACCATTTCCTCTCTTCTTGTATTTTGAGTTATTCCATAAAACCCACCCCGAACTGAAGAATTCCAGTATGGAGCCCCTAAGCCATTAAAGGCAGGTAGGAATAAAATGTCGCCATCATTATCATCTGAGCTTAAAATCATCTTTTCACTTTCAGATGCTTTATCAAAAAATTTCATACCATCTCTTAGCCACTTAACAATATTGCCACACGAATAAATGCTTCCTTCAACGGCATAAGAAATTTGTCCATCTATTTTATAGCCCACTGTAGTTAGAAGACCCTCTTTAACTTTAAGAACCTCCTCCGCAGTATTAACCATAAGAAAGCATCCAGTTCCAAAAGTTGATTTCATCTGACCACTTTTAAAACATCTTTGTCCTACTAGCGCGCTTTGCTGGTCTCCAATCACCCCATTTATCTTAATTGGATGATTCCCGTATATAAGTGTCCCAAAGTCTGCATCACAATCATATACATCGGGCAACATTTCTTTTGGTATACCAAATAAATCAAGCAACTCTTGATCCCATGATTCTTCCTTGATGTTATAAAGCAAGGTTCTAGATGCATTGGTTATATCCGTTAAGTGGTTTTTTTCTTTTGTTAAGTTATATATAAGATATGAGTCAATAGTTCCAAATAATAACTCGCCATTCTCAGCCCTGCTTAAAGCTCCGGGCACATTATCTAAAATCCATTTAATCTTAGTTGCAGAGAAATATGGATCTAAAAGAAGACCAGTTTTATCTTTCACGGCATCCTCTGATCCTTTTTGCCTTAGTTCTTCACAATAATCTGCTGTCCTTCTATCCTGCCAAACTATCCCAGGATAAATTGGCTTCCCTGATAATTTTTCCCAAACAATCGTTGTTTCTCTTTGATTGGTTATGCCGCATGATTTAATATCAGTTCCACCTACTTCACCCAATATATTTTCTATTGATTCTTTTACTGTGGACAGAACGTCTTTTGGGTCTAGCTCAACCCACCCGCTGTGTGGATAATTCAAACCATATTCTTTTTGGTAACTATTTAAAGGTGTTAAATTAGCATCAAATAAGACTGCTCTTGAGCTTGTTGTGCCCTGATCAATAGATAAAAACTTATTCATATACTTACTCCTATTTTCATAATTATCCACAATTTATTCACTGATTTCCAACAGTAAAAAAACAGCATATATACACTATATAGTGAAAAAAAAGTAAATTGTCACAATATATAGTGTTTTTTTACTTGATTCTTTATCCACAACTTGTAATATTAGGGTGTAACGAAAAAAAAGGTAAGTGTAACTGCAGACACACAAAATCCTTCCAAGAAGTTAAAAACAACTCTTAGTGGAGTGGAAGATTTTTGAGTACAAATTTAGGGGAAAACGGTAACAGGAAATGGAAACAACAATACAAACAGAAAATACAGAAAAAAAAATAGATCAAAGACAAGAAGTTAACGAGATTGAGTTGACGGCTCCGGGCAGACTGAGAGTTATAAAAAGAAATGGCAAAGTTGTTGCATTTGAAGAAGACAAAATTAAAGTTGCTATTACTAAAGCATTTCTTGCAATCGAATCTGGTAATGCAGCGGCAAGCGACAGAATACATAGAAAAGTAAGTCAAATTTCTGAAAGCGTTATGGAGGTATTTGAGAGAAGAATGCCATCAGGCGGCACACTGCACATTGAAGAAATACAAGATCAGGTAGAGCTACAGTTAATGAGAGCAGAAGAGCTTGAAGTTGCAAAGAGTTATATCCTATATAGAGCAAGCCGAACACAAGAAAGAAAAAAAGTCGCTCCAATTATAGATATTCCTGATGTTCCAGAGATAAATATAACCAAAAGTGATGGTTCAAAAGTTCCTTTGGATGTTGAAAGATTGGCCTCGCTTATAAATGATGCATGCGATGGATTAGAGGATGTTTCTGTAGAAGAAGTTTTAAATGAGGCATTAAGAAATTTATATGATGGGGTCTCTGTGGATGATATGAGATCTAGTTTAATAATGTCTGCTCGAACAAAAGTTGAGAAAGAACCAAATTATTCGTTTGTTACAGCAAGAATATTGATGGACCAAATAAGAAATGAAGCACTTGGATTTCTTGGTGTAGCAGAAGATGCAACATATGAACAAATGGAACAATATTATCCTCAAGCCTTTAAAGCATATATTGATAAAGGTATTGAGCTAGATATTCTTGATGAAGAACTAAAAAACTATGATTTAGAAAAATTAGGTAATGCAATAGAGCATCAAAGAGACAATCAATTCACATACCTAGGCTTGCAAACTTTATATGATAGATATTTTATTCACTCTGATGAAGTTACGTATGAGTTACCTCAAGTATTCTTTATGAGGGTAGCTATGGGCTTAGCAATAGAGGAGAAAGACAGAGAAGAACGCACAATAGAGTTTTATAGATTACTCTCTAGCTTTGACTACATGAGTTCAACGCCTACTCTCTTCAATTCAGGCACAAAAAGACCACAGCTATCTTCATGTTATCTAACCACCATACCGGATGACTTAGATGGTATATTCGGGGCAATGAAAGATAACGCACTGCTCTCAAAGTGGGCGGGTGGACTTGGCAATGACTGGACTTCAGTTCGAGCAATGAATTCCTACATAAAAGGAACAAATGGTAAAAGCCAAGGAGTAGTGCCCTTCCTTAAAGTTGCTAATGATACAGCTGTTGCAGTTAACCAAGGTGGTAAAAGAAAAGGTGCTATGTGCGCATACCTTGAGACTTGGCATCTGGATATAGAAGAGTTCTTGGAGCTTAGAAAAAACACAGGTGATGACAGAAGAAGAACACACGACATGAATACCGCAAACTGGGTACCAGATCTTTTTATGAAAAGAGTTGAAGAAGGAGCCAATTGGACCTTGTTTTCACCGGGCGAAACACCTGAGCTTCACGATTTGACAGGTAAAGCATTTGAAGAAAAGTATGAAGAATATGAAACAAAAGCAGCAGCAGGAGAGCTGGATCAGTTCAAGTCTATTCCAGCCAAAGAGCTATGGAGAAAAATGCTTACTATGCTTTTCGAGACCGGTCATCCATGGATAACATTTAAAGATTCATGCAACCTTAGATCACCTCAACAACATGCCGGCGTAATACACTCATCAAACCTTTGTACAGAAATTACATTAAATACATCTGCTGATGAGATAGCTGTATGTAACCTTGGCTCGGTTAACTTAGCAAGGCATATGAAAGATGGCAGACTTGATGAAGAAAAAGTTAAACAAACAGTTTCAACTGCTATAAGAATGCTCGATAACGTGATTGATATTAATTACTACTCTGTTGATACAGCAAAAAACTCAAACCTGAAACATAGACCAATCGGTTTAGGGTTGATGGGGTTTCAAGATGCTTTATATACTCAAAATATCCCTTATTGTAGTAATGAAGCAGTTGAGTTTGCTGACAGAAGCATGGAATTAATAAGTTACTATGCAATTCATGCATCGACTGAGCTGGCAAAAGAAAGAGGATCATATAAAACATATGATGGATCGCTTTGGAGTCAAGGAATTCTTCCAAAAGATTCTATCAAAATATTGGTTGAAAACAGAGGAAGCCAATATATTAATGTTGATGATTCAGAAACGTTAGACTGGGATACGCTTAGAAAGAAAGTAATAAGTGATGGAATGAGAAATTCTAATGTTATGGCTATAGCCCCAACAGCGACAATCTCAAATATTACTGGTGTAACACAATCAATAGAACCAACATATCAAAACCTATATGTTAAATCTAACTTGTCAGGTGAGTTCACTATTGTTAACCCTCACCTAGTAAGCAAATTAAAAGATTTGAAATTGTGGGATGATGTAATGATAAACGATCTTAAGTATTTTGAAGGAAGCTTATCTCAAATATCAAGAATCCCAGAAGACATCAAAAAACTTTTCTCAACTGCATTTGAGGTAGAGCCAAAATATATTGTTGAATCTGCCAGCAGAAGACAAAAATGGATTGATCAAGCTCAATCATTAAATCTTTATATTAATAATGCTGATGGTAAGAAACTAGATATCACTTATAGAATGGCTTGGTACTCAGGACTTAAAACTACATATTACTTAAGATCCTTAGCAGCAACTACAACCGAAAAATCAACAGTAAAACAAGGTAACTTAAACGCGGTAAGTGCAGAAGTCACAGAAGCGCCGCAAGAACTTGGAGCACCAGCTCCAGTTCCAGATGCATGCTCACTGGATGACCCAGATTGTGAAGCATGCCAATAATAGGAGAATAGAATGTTAAATTGGGATGAATATAATACAGAAGAAACAACACAAGCAGTTGCTCAAGCCCCTGCACAACCTAAAGAAGAAAAAGAGGTTGTAGTAAAGTTTGAAGAAACACCAAAGGAGTCTTTTCAAGCAACTTCAGAAGAAGGTGATAGAGCTGAGCAAGCAAGATCATCTTTAGAAAGCCTTGATGTCGAAGCCGGCATAAAAGAGCTTGATGAGATGAGCAGTGGAAGAGTTGAAGTAGACCAAAAGGCGATGATTAATTGCAAAGCTGACCTCAATCAGTTGGTTCCATTTAAATATGATTGGGCTTGGCAAAAATATTTAGACGGGAGTGCTAATCATTGGATGCCACAAGAGATAAATATGACAAGTGATATTGCTCTATGGAAATCAGAGGATGGACTAACAGAAGATGAAAGAACGATAGTAAAAAGAAATCTTGGGTTCTTTTCAACAGCTGACTCTCTCGTTGCAAACAATCTTGTTTTAGCAATATATAGATTAATTACAAATCCTGAATGCAGGCAATATATTCTTAGACAAAGCTTGGAAGAGGCAATTCACACTCATGCATATCAGTACTGTATTGAATCACTAGGAATGGATGAAGGAGAGATCTTTAATATGTATAGAGAAATACCTTGTGTTGCTAAAAAAGCATCATGGGGTCTCAAATATACAAAAGAAATATCAGATCCTAATTTCCAAACAGGCACTGAAGAAACAGATAAGCAACTATTGAGAAATCTTATAGCTTTCTATTGCGTACTTGAAGGTATATTTTTCTATTGTGGTTTTACTCAAATCCTATCCATGGGAAGAAGAAACAAAATGACAGGAACATCAGAGCAATTTCAGTACATTCTGAGAGATGAGTCTATGCACGTTAATTTTGGAATTGATGTAATCAATCAAATCAAAATTGAAAATCCACATTTATGGGATGAGCAAATGAAAGCTGAAGCAGCACAAATGATTCTTGAAGGGACAGAATTAGAGATCCAATATGCAAGAGATACAATGCCTCGTGGGGTTCTAGGCATGAACGCCTCTATGATGGAA
Organism: Gammaproteobacteria bacterium; assembly: GCA_965658385.1. GTDB lineage: Bacteria > Pseudomonadota > Gammaproteobacteria > Magnimaribacterales > D2472 > CAJQGY01. The sequence goes on along the minus strand of CBFHRY010000001.1, from coordinate 40,372 downwards.
GAATACTTGAAATTTATTGCCAATAGAAGACTTACTCAAATTGGCCTAGAAGAAGAATTTAAAGGTGTTACAAACCCTTTCCCTTGGATGTCAGAAATAATGGACTTAAGAAAAGAAAAGAATTTCTTTGAAACAAGGGTTATTGAATATCAAACAGGTGGCGCCTTAAACTGGGAATAAATCCTGAAACTTTACTCAAGCAAACTAGCACCAAGCCCAAAAAAGGTGCTAGTTTTCCTCGAAGAAAAAGGCATAAATAACATTGAAATAGTTAATTTAGATCTAGCCAAGCTTGAGCATAAAACACCTGAATATAAAGCTATAGCTCCAAACTCTAGAGTTCCTGCTTTGGTTCTTGACGATCAAACAATAATACTTGAGACAACTGCTATTTGCAGGTATCTAGAAGAGTTGTACCCTACCCCAAACCTTTTCGGAGAAAACCCAATTGAAATAGCATCAATAGAAATGTGGTACTCCAGAGTTACCTATGAACTTATGTACCCTTTAATGATTGGTTTTCGACACACTCATCCAGCTATGAAAGACATGGAAGATCAATATCCAGAATACGGCTTGAATCAAAGAGGGTATGCAAAGAAATCACTTGCACATTTCAATAGCTTACTAGGTGATACAAAATATATAGCTGGCCATAGATTTACATATGCAGATATTCAAATGGGAGTCTCTCTTCAGTTTTTAGTTAGACTAAACAAAATAGAAATTGGTGACTATCCATACCTAAATGACTACATTGAGATGCTAAATAGTCGCCCTAGCTTTTCAGTCTCTTAAGAGTCTTTATTTAACAATTCAAATATCATAAGAGTTTGCTCTCCTCCATTTTGAAGAGCTCTAGCATCTTTCATATCGGATATGTTATCCCAATTTGCAGCAATATTCTCAGGTGTCATATCTTGACCAGTACCCAGGGAAACACCCATGGTTTCATGGATATGAATTCTTGAAAATACTCCTGCACCAGCGGCCATAATTGCACCATTTGGAGCTTGGTCACTTGCTAGATATAAAACAGCTGGAGATACAAATTCAGGTTGAAGATTTTTACCAAAGTCTTCAGGAATTAGGCCCTCAGTCATTCTTGTATATGCAACAGGAGTAATTGAATTAGTGAAAACATTATATTTTTGGCCTTCTAGTTTTAATGTATTCATTAAACCTATCATTGCCATCTTCGCAGAACCATAATTAGCTTGACCAAAATTACCGAAAACTCCACTTGAGGAACTGGTAAATATAATTCTTCCATAGCCTTGTTCACGCATAATTGGGAAAATAGTATGAGTGCAATTCAGAGTTCCTTGAAAATGCACATCCATTACAATATTAAAACTATCAATAGTATCTTTGTGGAAACTTTTATCTCTAAGAATGCCAGCATTATTAACAAGGATATCTATTCTTCCCCACTTATCCATTGTTGTTTTTACCATGTCTTGAACCGCATCTAAATCAGTAACACTCGCTCCATTCGCAATTGCTTCTCCGCCCTCTGAAATGATTTGATCAACTACAGCATTAGCAGCGTCGCTAGCGCCATCACCATCAACACTTCCACCAAGATCATTTACAACAACTTTAGCGCCTCTTCTGGCAAGTTCTAATGCATGTTCTTTACCCAATCCACCACCTGCTCCTGTAACAATGGCAACCTGATCATCAAATCTTATAGACATATTCAAACTCCTTAAATTTTTACATTATTTTATACAAAAGACCTCTTCAATACTATTTTTTAAATATATCAAAAAAATAATCTATACAAATTGCCTGCATAAATATTTAATATACAAATATGGAAGATTACCCGGACCTTTTAATTAAAAATATTAAGTTAAATAAAGAAGAGAATGATCTTGAAAATTGGTTTGAGAGAACTTTAGAGGATGTTTGTTGGGAAGAGGGTTTTATTAAGATTTTTGGCAAAACTCAAAAAATACCTAGACTCCAGGCGTGGTATGCCAATACAGATGTGAACTATACTTATTCAGGTAAAAAATTGAAAAGAAATAATTGGAATGAAATCCTATTAAAGATTAAAAAAGTTGTTGAGCTTAAAACAAGCATAAAATTTAATTCCGTATTAGCTAATCTTTACAGGGATGGAGATGATTCTATGGGTTTGCACTCTGATAACGAGAAAGAATTAGGTTATAACCCTGTAATTGCTTCCCTTTCACTCGGTGCAACAAGAAAAATATTTTTTAGGCACAAATATAAAAAAATTAGTTTTTCAATAGCTCAAAATCAAGGAGATCTTCTGATAATGAGCGGTCAAACTCAATCTTTCTGGAAGCACGAAATAAAAAAAGAAAAAAAGGTTCTATCGCCTAGGGTAAATTTAACTTTTAGGAATATAATTGGCTAACTATTTATTAAATATCAAGGAATAAAAATGAGCGAAAGAATTAAAGTTGTTGTAACAGGTGCTGCTGGTCAGATTGCTTACTCACTAATACCAAGATTGGTTGATGGTAGAACTTTTGGGAACAAAATAGTTGATCTATGTTTAGTTGAAATACCACAAGTCGTAGATAAATTAGAGGGCTTGGTGATGGAGCTTGAGGACTCTTACTTTCCCCATATGGGCAATGTTAGTTACACAGATAATTTTGACGATGCTTCTCATGATGCTGATTGGTTTTTATTAGTTGGAAGTATTCCTAGAGGAATTGTTTATGAAGGTAAAAAAATTGAAGAAAGGTCTGATCTTTTAAAAATTAATGGTGGTATTTTTGTAAGTCAAGGGGAATCAATTGGCAAAAATGCAAAAGTAAATGCGAAAATACTTGTGGTGGGCAATCCAGCTAATACAAACGCTTTGATTGGTAAAAATGCAGCAAACAATGATAATCAGTTATGGATGGCAATGACAATGCTAGATTCAAGCAGGGCTAAGTCTGTAGTTGCAAAAAAAGTTAGTAAAGCTGTTAAAGATATTAAACACATGATCATATGGGGCAACCACAGCCCAACGATGTATCCGGATATTGAAAATGCTTTTATTGAAGGAGCTAGAGGAGCTGAAGTTATTAATGATAGAGATTGGGTTGAAAACACGTTCCTTCCAACGGTGCAACAGCGTGGGAAAGCTGTAATTGACGCTAGAGGTGCCTCCTCTGCAACTTCTGCTGCAAAGGCTGCATTGGATACTATAATTGCTTGTGAAAGCGTCACAGAAGACGGTGATTGTTTTAGTGCAGCAGTTGCAAGTGATGGATCTTATGGTGTGCCTGAAGGTCTTATATGCGGATACCCATTAATCACCCTAGAAGACGGTACAGTTGAGATAAAAAGAGATGTAACTTTGTCAGAATTTGCAAAATCTAAGTTTCAACAATCTATTGATGAGCTCATCTCAGAAAAAGAAGCAGTTAAAAATTTATTGAGATGAAATTAGCTAAGGATAAAGAAATTATTCTCATAGATATCCTTAGTAATGAAAATTTATCAAAGGTTGTTATTGCAACAAATAAAGACGTTTCTTCCCTGATAAAAAATTTAGAAAATTCTGATATTGAAGAAGTCTCCATTTTGCCTTCTATTTCCAAGATGGTTGATAAACACTCTGACATTTTTGTAGTAATGGATGATGTTGAAATAAGTGAAGTTCATATAGGAACAATAAAAAATCTTATCAGCACTAAAATTATCATTTTTACAAAGTCTATAAGTATGACAGATGATGTAATGTTTAAAATGGGTCTTCAAAAAGAGCTTTCTGGAAAAGAGAATTCATATAGATGCTATTCATACAATCTAGATACATACAATAATAAGAGATCATGGAATAATCCAGATGGATGGGCTAATCCTGAAAACTTTAATAAATTTAGGTGGTAATTTATATATATAATTTCTGATTACTTTTTAAGTTGTAGTTCTGGAATGTAAAAGTTAATTTGAAACTATGAAATATTTAATAAAATTCTTTTGTGTTTTTCTTGTATCAATAAGCCAAATTAGTATGGCAGGAGCAACTGATTGCGGCAGTGGTGAGTGCCCTGTGTATGAAAGAGCTAAAGATGTTGGAGATGCAGCAATTAAAGACTTGGCACCCTATATTGGAGTTGCTTTAGTAATTGGTTTGGCACAATCTACTGGGGAAGGATCTTCTGATTCTTTGATCAATAATGTAGATAAAAATAGCTATCAAAATGGTATTCAGCTATTAGATCCAACTTCAAAATATTCTATAGATGTTATTAGCTTTTCTAACCATCATTCATTTGATCCGCTTAGGAAAAATAATTATTCTTTCAATATCTTAGAAATTAAATATAAATTTAATTAAGATTTAAGTTGCGGAAACAGTATAACGTCTCTTATTGATGTCTGATTAGTAATCATCATCACGAGCCTATCTATCCCTATTCCAACACCTACTGCCGGAGGCATGCCGTGTTCAAGAGCTGTAACATAATCTTCATCAAATGACATTGCTTCATTATCGCCTGCATCTTTTGCAGCAACTTGGGCTTTAAATCTTTCTGCCTGATCATCAGGATCATTAAGTTCACAAAACCCATTTGCTATTTCTTTTCCACCAATAAATAATTCAAATCTGTCAGCTATTTCAGGATTATCATTATTTCTCCTCGATAGTGGCGAAACTTCTACTGGATATCCTAAGACAAATGTTGGTTGTATTAACTTGTCTTCTACAGTTTCCTCAAATAGGTCAAGTAGCTCATTACCAGAAAGTTTAGCAAGGTCTATATCTGTTAAATTAGTATTTTGTTCTAATACTAGGTTGGTTAATGTTTCTTTTCTGAAATTTGTTAAATCCAGGCTATCTTCACCCCAAGTAATATTTAATGACCCACAAATTTTTTGAGTAGCATCTTTGATCATATTTTCTGTAAACTCAATCGTTCTATCTAATGATGAATATGCCTCATAGTACTCTAACATTGTAAATTCTGGATTATGCCGTGTAGATAAGCCCTCATTTCTAAAGCTTCTATTTATTTCAAAAACCCTTTCAAAGCCTCCAACTAAGAGTCTTTTTAAATATAGTTCGGGTGCTATTCTTAAAAATAAATCTCGATCAAGGGCATTATGGTGCGTCATAAAAGGCCTGGCTACTGCACCACCAGGAATTGGATGCATCATGGGTGTTTCAACCTCAATAAAATTTCTATCTTTTAAAGACTGTCTCATTGACTCTAAGATAAGTGTTCTATCAATAAATACTTTTTTAGAATCATCGTTACTCATGATATCTAAATATCTTTGTCTATATTTTATTTCTATGTCAGCCAATCCTTTAAATTTATCAGGCATTGGTCTAACTGCTTTGGTAATTAATACTGCTTCAGACGCTTCTATGGTTAATTCATCAGTTCTTGTTTTAAAAAGCTTTCCTTTAATTCCAACTATATCTCCAAGATCCCAGGTCTTGAAGTCTTCATAGATTTGTTTTTCAACAGTGTTTTTGCTTATATAAATTTGGATATCTCCGCTTGCATCTCTTATTGTGGCAAAGCTTGCGTTACCCATAATTCTTCTAAGCACAATCCTTCCAGCAATCGAGATATCATAGATGTTTTTATCTTCAAGCTCTTCTTTTGCAAGTTGTGAATATTTAGTTGACAAATCAGCAGCATAATTTTCTTTATAAAAATTATTTATATATGCCTTATTTTCTGATCTAAGAATCTCCAGTTTTTTTCTTCGTTCTTCAATTAGACTTTCTTCTCCACTAATATTTTCTTCAGACATTTATATACCCTTATTTAAACTACTTTTTATAAATTCATCAATTTCACCATTAAGAACTGCTGTCGTGTTCCCAGTCTCATAACCAGTTCTTAAGTCTTTTATTCTAGACTGATCAAGAACATAAGATCTAATTTGACTCCCCCACCCAATATCAGACTTGCTTTCTTCTAGTTCTTGTCTTTCTTTATTTTGCTTCTGTAATTCTAACTCGTAAAGCTTTGATTTGAGTTGTTTAAAGGCATTTTCTTTATTTTTATGCTGTGATCGGTCACTTTGGCATTGAGCAACTACTCCAGTGGGAACATGTGTCAATCTAACAGCCGAATCAGTTTTATTTACATGTTGCCCTCCTGCTCCAGAAGCCCTATAGGTATCTACCCTGATATCAGCATTATTGATTTCAATTTCAATAGATTCATCAATCTCAGGAGATATGAATACAGAGGCAAAAGAAGTGTGCCTTCTGTTACCTGAATCAAAAGGTGATTTTCTTACCAGCCTATGAATTCCTGTTTCTGTTCTTAACCACCCGTATGCATGATCACCCTCAACATGAATTGAAGCTGATTTTATGCCTGCAACCTCACCATGTGAAATTTCTGTTATAGAAATATTAAAATCTCTACTTTCAGCCCACTTTGAATACATTCTTAAAAGCATTTCAGCCCAATCTTGAGCCTCAGTTCCTCCGGAGCCTGATTGAATATCAATGAATGCAGAGGAAGGATCCATTTTATTTGTAAACATTCTTCTAAACTCTAAATCAATAACTCCTTTTTCTATTCCAGGATAATCCTGAATAATTTCGTTAATTGTATTAACATCAGATTCCTCAGAGGCTATGTCTAGCAAAACTAAGCTATCAGAGACTTTTTCTTTTATGAGCATAAAATTTGTAATAGATTTTTCAAGTTGTGATTTTTCCTTATTTAGTTTTTGAGAAAGATCTAAATCAGACCATACTTCCTCTTTAGTAAGCTCTTCATCTATTTCTTTAAGCTTGGATTTTTTTTTTGCTAAATCAAATGGGCCGCTTGCAATAGATTCCAATCTCGCATCTAAGTCATTTAAAGAAGAATTTAGTTCTGTATGATCCACTTAATTATTATCAATTATATATTTGAATATTTCATCTTTTGAAGCAGGCAAAGTTACATATCTCTCTTCTTTATTTAAAGCTTGGGAAAGCTGTTTTGGTATATGATTAAGCTTAAGACCTGCTTCTTCAATTGATTTAGGAAATTTTGCAGGATGAGCTGTGGATAAGATCAGCGTCTCACCATCTAATTCTTCTTTTAAAGACTCTACTGAATGAGAAGCTATGGCTGTATGTGGATCAATCAAGTAATTAAAATCACTATAAATTTTTGACATATTGTTTAGTGTTGACGTGTCATCAACCGTATAGCTCAAGAATAAATCATCGGTTTTCTTCCAAAGATTTCTATCTAATTCAATTGAAGAAGTAGGGAAAGATTTATAAAGGGTTTTGCATAAACCTGAGTCTCTATCAGCATAAAAATCATACAGAAGCCTCTCAAAATTACTAGCAACACTTATATCCATACTGGGTGAGAGAGATTCTAAAAATTCTCTTTTTGAGTAATCATTATTTCTAAAAAATCTATCTAAAATATTATTTTTATTTACAGCTACAATTATTTTATTTAAAGGCATCCCCATTTTGCTGGCTGCATAGCATGCAAAAACATTGCCAAAATTTCCTGTTGGAACTGCAAAGTTTAGCTCTTTTGATAGATTATTTGCTTTAAGGCTTGCATAAAAATAATAACAAATTTGACCTATAATACGAACCCAGTTTATAGAATTGACTGCAAGCAAATATTGATCATCTCTTAAAAAACTTCTTTCATTGAATGCATCTTTCACAATATCCTGACAATCATCAAAGCTTCCATTAACCCTAATGGTGAATACATTTTTGCTATCAACTGTTGTCATCTGTTTTCTCTGAATGTCTGACATATTGCCATTTGGCAAAAGAATAAAACTTTTAATTGAATCAAATCTTTTGCATGAATCTATAGCAGCCGAACCAGTATCTCCTGAGGTCGCTCCAAGCACAATTGCGGTTTTTTTATTTTTTTTAAGAGTTTTATCAAAGAAAGCTGCTGCAAGCTGAAGACCAAAATCTTTGAATGCAGCTGTGGGCCCATGAAATAACTCTAAAACAGATTGATTTTTGTTAAGTCTATGGATAGGTGCAAAATTTTTATCAGAGAAATCATGCCAAGTATTATCCAACAGATCTATGATTTCAGATGTATCAAAAGAAGAGGAAGTGTATAAAGGGACAATTTTTTTAGCTACATCAATAAAGCTTTTTTGTTTCTTTAATTCATTGAGGTCAACTTGAGGCCATTCGTTTGGCATAAATAAACCGCCATCATCAGCTAAGCCTTGCATCAATACTTCTTCAAAAGTTTTATTAGCGTCTCCCCCTCTTGTGCTATGAAAAAGCATAATTAAATACTCTCGATTCTTATTGTTCTTAGTTTGTTAACAGACTCAAGGGCTAAAATGCTTGATTTTATCTTTTCGAGCTTTAACTCATCAAATAAGTCTGTAACCAGAATAATTGGCACTAGACTCTCTTCAAGAGAATCTTTCTGAACAATTGATTCAATACCAATATTTTTATCTGCTAATAATGATGTTATTGATGCCATAACACCTGGGCTGTCTTGAGCCTCAATATAAAAGTAGTACTGAAATGAGAAGCTATTAAAATCTTTGATAGGAAGTGTGTTGGTTTTCCTGGATATATCCAAAACATTATCATTGGAATTTGCAAAATGAATAATATCCGATATCAATCCAGATGCTGTGGATTCTTGGCCTGCACCTGACCCTGCAATATGAATTGTGCCTATCAAGTCTGTATCAACCTCAATTCCGTTTCTAACGCCCTTAAGGTTTGCTAAATATGATGATTTTAGAATTAATGCTGGATGTGCCCTTAACTCAATAGAGTCTTTGTTGAGCTTTGAAATTGCAAGATGTTTGATTGTATAGCCAAGCATGTCAGCATAAATAAAATCTTGTTTATTAATCTCTGTAATACCTTCAATAAAAAAATCTTTAGGTGGTAAAGATGTTCCGTATGCAATTGATGCTAATAACCCTATTTTATGAGCAGCATCCAGTCCATCTATATCAAAAGATGGATCTGGCTCTGCGTAACCTTCTTTTTGAGCTAGTTCAAGTGTTGAATGAAATTCATTACCATCTTCCATGTTTGATAAAATAAAATTAGAAGTTCCATTTAACATGCCTGAAATTTTATTAATATTATTAGGTGCCAATTCTTCTTGAAGCATTTTTACAATAGGCGTACCTGCACATACTGCTGCTTCAAATAATACCTTTACATTGTGATTCTTTGCTTCTTGAAAGATTTCATCTCCATGATGAAAGATAACAGCCTTGTTTGCAGTAATAACATGTTTTCCCTGCCTTATAGATTTTAGAATCAGCTCTCTTGCAACATCAACCCCACCAATTAACTCAATAACAACATCAATATCTTGATTGGGGACATCAAATATATCCCGAAGAATTTTCACTGAGCCTGGATTGCATTTTGGGTTATCTCTTCTAGCGCCAATACAATCAATTTCTATTTTAACTCCAACAGATTCAATTACAGTTTTGTTTTCAGCTATTGCTTTAAACATACCGGTAGCAACGTTGCCCCAACCACATATTCCAACTCTTACAACTCTCATTTATTTTCCTAAAATATTTTTTATACCACGAATTGCTTGCCTAATTCTTTGTTCATTTTCAATCAATGAAAATCTTACATACTTATCACCATCTATTCCAAACCCTGCACCAGGTGAAACAGCTACTTTTGACCGTAATATAAGCATCTTGCTAAATTCTAATGATCCTAGATCCTCATATTGTTTTGGGATTCTAGCCCATACAAACATTGTTGCAAGAGGTTTTTCAATTGGCCAACCTATTCTATTAAGACCATCGCACAACTCATTTCTTCTAGATTTATACATTTGACATATCTCATCAACTTGAATATCACAATCATTTAAAGCTTTAATTGCTGCAACTTGGATTGGAGTGAAAGTCCCATAATCCAAATAGGACTTAATTTTTTTTAGGGCTTCTATTAAATCTTTATTCCCACAACAGAATCCCACCCTCCATCCTGGCATGTTATATGATTTTGACAAGGTGAAAAATTCTACTGCGATATCTTTCGCGCCCTCAATTTCTAAAATTGAAGGTGCTTTGTAACCATCAAAAGCTATATCTGAGTATGCTAGATCATGAATTATCCAAATATCATATTTTTTTCCTATCTCAACAATTCTTTTGAAGAAACTTAGATCTGCAACTTGAGTAGTAGGATTTGATGGAAAGTTAAGAATAATCATCTTAGGTTTTTTTACAGAGCTTAAAATTGACGTTTCAATATCATTTACAAAATCTTCTAGATTGTTTTTTAAAGGAACTGATTTAAGTTTTGCTCCAGCTATTACAACTCCATAGGAGTGAATAGGGTATGTTGGTGATTGGACTATGACTGAATCATCCGATGACAATGTTGCTAAAGAAAGATGGGCAATTCCTTCTTTAGAGCCCATGCAAGTCACAATTTCATTTTCATGATCAAGAATGACTCCATGCTTTCTTGAGTACCAATTAGCAATTGCCAATCGTAATTTTGGAATTCCTGCTGATTGTGAATATCTGTGTGTCAAAGGATTTTTTACTGTTTCAATAAGCTTATCAACGACTGCATTAGGTGAAGGTTGATCTGGATTTCCCATGCCAAGATCTATAATATCCTCTCCATTGGACCTTGCTTTGCTTTTAAGTTCATTTATTTGCGAAAAAATATATGGAGGTAATTTATCAGCATTATCAAACTTATAATCAGGCACGGTTACTCCTTAATTCTTTTTAATAAGTCTTCAGGTGGAACATAGCCCTTTATATGAGAACCTGTTTGAGTAAATATTGCTGGGGTGCCTGTGACTCCAAGCAATTGTCCTAAATTGTAATGTTTTGATATAGGTTGATTTGTACAAAAAATTGTTTCTACTGACTCTGAGGACTTTGCTGAAGATAATGCGGAATTTCTATCTTCGTTACACCATACACTTACCATTTTATTGTAGGTTTCACCATCTATGCCTGATCTAGGAAAAGCTGCATATTTTACTGAAATTCCTAAATTGTTATATTCAGAAATCTGGCTATGAAATTTTTTACAAAAACCACAATCAACATCAGTAAAAACATAAACAAAGTATTCTTCATTTAAAGATTTAAATTCTATGAAATCATTATTTGGTAATCCCGACAGAATTTCTTTTCTTTTATTATCAACATCAATCTGGCTTAAATTTTTTACATTGCCATCATCTATTTTGTATAGATCTCCATAGATAAAATAATCACCACTTTTTGAAACATATAGCGGCTGCAAATCACCAAAATAAACTTTATATAGCCCATCAATTACAGACTCTTCAATAGATTCAATCTCGGCAGTTTGCGGAAGAACGCTTAAAAGCTTTTCTTCAATATTCTCAGCTAGAGATATAGATACATAGAAAATTGTTATTAACAATAACGAAGTATTGAATTTCATTTTAGCCTCTTGGGTGATGTTTTTTTAATACATCACTTAATCTTTGTTTTGCGATATGAGTATATATTTGAGTCGTTGATAAGTCACTATGTCCTAGTAACATTTGAACAGATCTTAAATCTGCTCCTCTATTAAGTATATGTGTAGCAAAAGCATGTCTTAATGTGTGCGGTGAAATTTCAATACTTAATCCGCATCTACTCAAATAAAACTTTACTCTATTCCAAAAACTAATACGCGTTATACCCGTCCCCCTATTACTTAAAAAAATTTCTTTTGTAATACTCTTTTCACGTGAAGCAAGATAATTATTTAATGCAATAAATGCTTTTTCTCCAAATGGAACCAGTCGCTCTTTTGAGCCTTTGCCAATTACCCTGATAACTCTTCTATTAAAATCAATATCATTAAGTTTAATATTCACCAACTCTGAAACTCTCACGCCAGTAGCATACAAAAGCTCCATCATTGCTTTATCTCTTAACTCAATATTGCTAGAGCCATTTATTGAATTTAAAAGAGTTTCAACCTCTTTCTCAGAAATAGACTTTGGAAGATTTTTTTCTTGCTTGGGGACAATAATATCCTCGGTAGGGATGGTATCAATAAGCTTCTGCTTTTTAAGATAGACATAAAATGCCTTAATGGATGAAATTTTTCTATTAATAGTTGTGCTTTTAAAACCAAGCTGAAATAAATGTTTAATAAATAATTCAATGTCTTCTGATTTCGTATTTTTAAATGAAGAATCACAATTACCAGATAGCCATTTTAAAAAAATAGATAGGTCGGATTGGTAGGATTTTACTGTATTTGGAGATAGCCCTTTTTCAATATGTAAGAAATCTAAAAAGGATCTTAATGCTTGATCCTTTAGAAGACTCTTGTTCATAGAGCTAGTCTAATCTTTCTTTGATTCTTGCAGATTTACCTGATCTATCTCTTAGGTAGAATAGTTTAGCCTGTCTGACATCTCCTTTTCTTTTAACTTTGATAGAATCAATTATAGGACTATGAGTCTGAAAGGTTCTCTCAACACCGATGCCACTTGAAATTTTTCTCACGATAAAAGATGAATTAAGGCCCCCTTTTTTAACACCCATAACAACACCCTCAAAGGCTTGGAGTCTTGTTCTTTGCCCTTCTTTTACTTTAACGGATACCACTACAGTATCTCCCGGCCTAAAAGAAGGTAAATCTGTCTTGAGTTGCTTGGATTCAAACTGTTGAACGATTTCAGATGGAGATTTTTCTTCTAATGATATGTTTGACACTGCTGAATCGTCCTCAGCTAAAGTCTCTTGATTGCTTTCCTCAGACTCAACATCACTCGCAGTCTCGATAGACTGATCTTCATTAGTTTCAACAGGAGCATCTGTTGCTACATCTTCAACATTTGCTGTTTCTTCGTTAGTTATAGTTTCTTTATCTGATTCTGTCATTTTTAATCCGCCTAAAAAGTGCTATAGGATATCCTTAGTTAGCAATTCTTCCAAGAGTTTTTTTTGATTATTTGTTAATTTTACATTATTTAGTAGCTCTGGTCTTCTTAAATAAGTTTGAATTAGGGAGTTTTCCTCCTTCCAGTCTTTAATTTTTATGTGATTGCCAGATAATAAGACCTCAGGAACTTTAAGGTCTTCAAAAATCTCTGGTCTGGTATATGAATGCCCCTTCAACATTCCATTAGAAAAAGTATCATTTGAAACAGAGTCAGGATTCCCAAGAGTACCTGGCAAGATTCTTATAATAGAGTCAATAAATGATAGTGCTGCTATTTCGCCACCACTCATTACAAAATCACCCAATGAGATTTCTTCATCAACATACTTATCAATAAATCGTTGATCTATACCCTCATACCTTCCACAAACCAGTGTCATGTTTTCATTTTTTGAAAAACTCTCCACAAGGTTTTGGGTAAGTGGTTTTCCCTGTGGAGAAAAGTTTATAACCACGCCTCTCTTATCTTCATCTATTTCTTTTATTGTTTTTGCTAGTGGTTCAGCCATCATGAGCATTCCCTCGCCTCCACCATATGGCTTAGCATCAATTTGATTATGTTTATTATTTGAATTTTTTCTAATATCTAAACAATTTATAAAAACATTTTCTTTTTGAATTGACTGACCAATAAGGCCTGCATTAAGCACTTCAAATATTTCTGGAAAAATTGTTAAGATGTTTATATTCATAATCTAAAAGTCTTTCGGCCATTCAACCTTTATGATATTTTCATTAAGCTCAACTTTTTTAATGAATACGCCTTTTACATAAGGAATTTTCCTTAAGTTTTCGTCGACAGATGATTCAGATGGTTTTATTTCTAAAATATCATTAGATCCATAATTTACGACTTCAGCAACTATTCCTAGATTATCATTATTTGTTATGTCTATTACATTCATTCCAACTAAATCATGCCAATAATATTCCTCGCCATTAAGTTCAGGCAATTCAGTTTTATTTATGAATATATTTAAATTTGTATATTTTTTTATGTCATCAACATTATCAAATACATCAACCTTAGAAATGAATTTCCCATTGGCTTGTCTGATAAATGAAATCTTAAGATCTGGATTATTTTCAATAATGAAATTCGAATAGTTACAAATATTCTGTTTTGGATCACAAAATGAATTTAAGAAAAATTCACCCTTTAGGCCCCTGGGCTTTCCAATAGAACCGACACAAATTAAATCTATATCTATACTACTTTTTTTCATCATCTGAAGAATCCTGCTCAGACTCTTCTTCGGCAGGTGCTTCTTCTTCAGCAGGAGCTTCTTCTTCAGCAGGAGCTTCTTCTTCAGCAGGAGCTTCTTCTACAGCCTCTTCAGCAGCTTTTGCTTCTGCCTCAGCTTCTTCAGCAGCTTTTGCTTCTGCCTCAGCTTCTTCAGCAGCTTTTGCTTCAGCTTCTGCAGCTTCTTTAGCGGCTTTTTCTGCTAAAGCTTTCTTTTCTTCAGCTTTTTGTTTTTTTGCATCAAGTTTAGCTTGAAGTTCTTCTGGTGAAAGCTTTGCATCTTTCACGAGTTTTTTAACTCTGTCACTTAATTGAGCGCCTTTAGATACCCATTGATCTAGTTTTTCTATATCAATTCTTAATCTTTCTTCTTGCCCTCTTGCACTAGGATTAAAGAAACCAAGCCTTTCGATAAATGATCCATCTCTTGGCTTTCTCTCGTCTGCGACTGTAACAAAATAATAGGGGTTCTTTTTTGCCCCGCTTCTAGCTAATCTGATTATTACCATATTTCTATATTTATTCTCAATGTTTAAAAAGATGTGTATTTTAGGGTAACCTAACTAATATTCATAGTATTAATAAAAAACTTTTGCTTTTATAATTAAATAAATGAACTTTATTACACAAGTTACCTTATCGGTAATTATATATTTTTTCCTCAGAGTCTTCCTTAAAGATAGAAGATCTTCTTACATTTCTTCAATTGTATCCTCAATTTCTTACATATTCTTGTATGCATTGTCTTATGGAGGTATTGGAAATATCTCAGATATGCATTTTATAGTTACTGGTTTAAGTCTAATCTTCTTATTTATAGCATTTTATGAAATGGTTAGCTTGGAAAAGAAAATGCTCGATGTGAAAAAAGGCGACTTTGATAACCTATCCAGCCTATCTATAGAAAAAGGGTACAAGATAGTTTTAAAGATTTTAGGAGTTGGTTTATTGTTTTTAATACTCTCATTCTTATCAGGCTTCATTATTCAATCTGTATTTACAACAAATTTAATTATTAAGGTTATCTTTGCATCAATAGCATTATTTATATATGTGATAACTTTGATTGGGATAAAGAAATTCAACTTGACTATTAAAAGCGCCGTCAGGAATTTATTTATAGCCTTATGTGCAGTCTGGATTGCATACTTAGGCAATGTGTTATTCATCTATAATTAATAAATGATAGAAAATCCATCTTTAATATTTTTATTATCTTCTCTTGCCGGGTTGCTTGTTTTGAGTGGCTTTTTCTCTGGCTCAGAAACAGGAATGATGGCTTCCAATAAAGTTAAGTTAAAAAATCTATCTAAGAAATCACATAAAGGAGCTGCCAGAGCCATTGAACTTCTAAAAAGACCAGATCAGCTTCTATCAACGATTCTAGTAGGAAATAATTTCGCAAATATCTTGGCTTCTGCAATTGTAACTATAATCATGATTGAGTACTTCAATGGAAATGTATTGCTTGGCTCTGTAATCTTAACTATTGTTATTTTAATTTTTTCTGAAATCACTCCTAAAACAATAGCTGCTATAAAACCAGAGGCTTTTGCAACAAAGTCATCGCTTTTGTTGAAAAGTCTTTTGTATATATTTAGACCCTTAATTATTTTAATTAATAAAATTAGTTCTTATTTCTTAAATATTTTTAATGTTGATTTGAAAGATGCAAATGATAACGACAATCTTAATACAGAAGAGTTGAGAACACTGCTTGATGATTCTGGAGACCTTATTCCAAAAAGTTATAGATATATCTTATCTTCCGTACTTGGAATGGAAGAGCTGGTTGTAGAAGATATAATGGTTCCTATTTCTGAGATCATAGGCATAGATCTTAATGCAAATAAAAATACAGCTAAAAAAATAATTGAATCAGCTGAATATACAAGGTTACCTGTGTATGAAAATGATATTGATAATATTGTTGGAATACTTCATCTAAAAGATTCAAACGAATTTATTAACAGGTATGAAAGAAATGAAGAGCTTAAAGGGCTATTACTTAAATCTTACTTTGTTTCTCAATCAACTGCATTGATGAAGCAGCTTAAAGAATTTCAAGTTCATGATAGAAATATGGGGCTGGTTGTTGATGAGTATGGTGAAATTCAGGGCTTAATTACTATTGAAGACATATTTAAGGAGATAGTAGGTAAATTTGGAAATGAGAGCACATCAGATCCAGATACTGATTTTGTTAAGCTCAAGAATGATTCAATATTAACAAATGGTAATTTCAAAATTAGAGATATAAATAAAGCTTTAGATTGGAATATCAATGAAGAAAATTCAAAAACCATAAATGGCTTAATTACAGAACATTTAGATTTTATTCCTCAAGCAAACCTATGTCTGCAGATAGATAAATATAAATATGAAATTTTAGATATAGAAGATAATTTTATTTCAAGGGTTAAAATAAAAAGAGAGGCATAAGCCTCTCTTTTTTCAACTAATTTTTAAATCTATAAATAACAAACAAGCAGACCTAATAGAACAGTTAAAACTATTCCTGAATGAATTACTGCCTTAACAGATGTTATTGCAGCATTCATTTTTCCAAAAACTGCATTGGCTTCAATTACTAAAATTATTAACAAACCAACCCAAAGAGCAGTTAAAGATTCTTCAGCGGAAAGTATTACATTCCCAACAGCACTACCGTGAGCAGAGTAAACCATAAACCAGAGCATAGGTATTGAAAATAAAGTATTCGTTCTAGATGCCAAACCTGCTTTAGCACCTGCATCAGCAGCATCTGGCGCGCCTGCAATAACTTTCTTTTGATTAGGCCAAATAATTAACCAAACATTAAGAAACATTAGAGTCCCCATTACAGCACCAAGAATAATGCTTATATTGATAGCAATGCTCAAGTAATGTATAAGATATAACCCTGTAAGAAATGTAAATAATGCAGCATACCTAAAGTACCAAAGTGCATTAGGTACAAGTTTTTGGACAACATCAGACTTTGCTGATGGTTCTGAGACTTTAAAGTATTCAGTTTGAACAAAATTAAAGTAGTAAAGTAATCCTATCCAAGCAATACCAAATAAGATATGCAAAGCTCTAAATAAAACATCTAAAAGATCCATTTTTTTCTCCCTAAAAAAGTGTTAATACAATATTATCTTAAAATTAAAATTTATAAAGGCTATATAACAAAAAACGAGGCTAAAGCCTCGTTTTTTTAATTGATAGAGCTTAGGCTACATCATTCCTCCCATTCCGCCCATTCCGCCCATGTCAGGCATCGGTGGAACCGGAGCATCGTCTTTAGGAATGTCAGTGACCATTGCTTCAGTTGTAATCATCATTCCTGCTACTGATCCAGCAGCCTGAATAGCAGTTCTTGTAACCTTAGCAGGATCTAGGATTCCCATATCTATCATGTCGCCAAATTCTCCGCTGGCAGCATTAAAACCATATGATCCTTCGCCATCCTTAACATTTGCAACAATTACTGATGATTCTTCACCAGCATTTGAGACTATTTGTCTAAGAGGGGCTTCGAAAGCTTTTCTAGCAATATTGATGCCTACGTTCTGATCATCATTATCACCTACAACTTTCTCTACAGCCTCAAGACATCTGATGAGTGCTGATCCACCCCCAGGAACAACACCCTCTTCAACTGCTGCTCTTGTTGAATGCAAAGCGTCCTCAACCCTAGCCTTTTTTTCTTTCATTTCAACTTCTGAACCAGCACCAACTTTTATAACTGCTACTCCTCCAGCAAGTTTTGCCACTCTCTCTTGAAGTTTTTCTTTATCGTAATCAGATGAAGTTTCTTCAATCTGAGATCTAATTTGATTTACTCTAGCTGCGATTGCTTTTTCATCACCAGCACCATCAATTATTGTTGCATTATCTTTATTAAGAACAACTCTCTTAGATGTACCTAGGTCTTCAATTGAAGCACCCTCTAGATTTAAACCCACTTCTTCAGAAATGACAGTACCACCAGTTAGGATAGCTATATCCTCTAGCATTGCTTTTCTTCTATCTCCAAAGCCGGGAGCTTTACATGCTGCAGCTTTTACAATACCTCTAAGATTATTAACAACAAGAGTTGCTAATGCCTCCCCTTCGATATCTTCAGCAATAATAAGCAAAGGTCTTCCTGCTTTAGCTACAGATTCTAATAGAGGTAATAAATCTCTTATGTTGGAAATTTTCTTATCAAACAAAAGTATCAATGGTGTTTCAAGCTCAACGGTCATGTTGTCCTGGTTTGTAATGAAGTAAGGGGATAGATACCCTCTATCAAACTGCATACCCTCTACAACATCAAGCTCATTCTCAATACCACTACCTTCTTCAACAGTGATAACACCCTCTTTTCCAACTTTTTCCATTGCTTCAGCAATAATTTCACCTACAGCCTCGTCTCCATTAGCTGAAATTGTTCCAACCTGTGCAATAGCTGTATTATCTGCACAAGGAACGCTCAATCCCTTTACGTGCTCAACTGCAGCAGATACGGCTTTATCAATACCTCTTTTAAGATCCATTGGATTCATACCAGCGGCAACCGCTTTGTTTCCCTCATTAACTATTGATTGAGCTAGAACTGTTGCCGTAGTTGTTCCGTCTCCAGCTTCATCATTGGTCTGAGATGCGACCTGCTTAATCATTTGTGCACCCATGTTTTCAAACTTATTCTCTAGTTCGATCTCTTTAGCTACAGATACACCGTCTTTTGTTACAGTAGGTGCGCCAAAGGATTTATCAAGAACTACATTTCTACCTTTAGGTCCCAATGTAACTTTAACTGCATCTGCAAGTATATTGACTCCATCGAGCATTTGGCTCCTAGCTGAGTCACCGAATTTAACGTCTTTAGCTGACATAATTAATTTCTCCCTATTTTAGATTTAAGATTCAATAAC
>CBFHRY010000001.1:0-21236 GCA_965658385.1 Gammaproteobacteria bacterium | reverse complement strand
ACACCAAAAATATCGCTTTCACTTAGAATGAGATATTCTTGCCCATCAATTTTTACTTCGCTGCCACCATATTGGCCAAAGATAACCGTATCACCAACACTTACTCCCATTGGTGAAACGTCTCCAGAATCATTTTTTTTGCCTGGTCCAACAGCAATTACCTCACCCTGTGAAGGTTTTTCAGTAGCTGTTCCTGAAAGAATGATGCCACCAGCTGATGTTTTCTCTTCTTCCTTTCTTTCTACTACAACCCTGTCATGCAAAGGTCTTAATTTCATAACTTCTCTCCTAGTAAAAA
This sequence comes from Gammaproteobacteria bacterium, assembly GCA_965658385.1. GTDB lineage: Bacteria > Pseudomonadota > Gammaproteobacteria > Magnimaribacterales > D2472 > CAJQGY01. The sequence continues at coordinate 20,938 of CBFHRY010000001.1, read as the reverse complement.
ATTATTATATGAGTTTTAAATTAGCTCAATATTATATCCAATAGTTATGGCCTAAATTCAAGAAATCAATAGATTAAATAATCTTTTTTTTAAATAAAAATGAAGCGAATAGTATTCCTAATAAGTTTGCAATCAAATCAGCAATTTCAAAAAACCTATATGGATGATAATAATGGACTATTTCAATAATCAAACCAAAGGTAAAAATAGAAACCAATAAATATACATTTGGTAAGCTGAAATAACAATTTAACCCGATATAGGCTAAAGAAAAATAAATCAAAGCATGAACAAACTTATCGCTTAGAAATGTTAATGCAGCAAAATTAGGAATATCTGAGGCAGGCACAATACTAAAGTAAAAAGTAATTAAAAGAGCTGAAGCAAAGATTAATCTATATAGACTTTTCATAACTAGTCAAAAACTTCCTTGTATTTAGAAGAAGAAAAATACATGGCAGTGTAAGTAAAGAAGTTGTTATATAAAAACCCATCCAACCATAATAAAAACCATAAATCTCTTGAAGATTTTCTACCCATATTCCAGACAAGCCTTTAAGCAAAAAACCAGGGCCAGCCATGAAGCCTGTTAATAAAGCATATTGAAAACCTGTATATTTTTTTGAAACAAGGCTTGAAAGAAAAGCGATGTTAACTGTTCCTACTACACCTGCTGCCAGACTATCCATGGCCACTATGCTTGTGAGTGATATTATATTTTTGTCGCTTATAGCAACATAAGCAAATAATAAATTAGTTATCATTACTAAAAATGCTCCTACCATAAGTGATTTGTATATTCTTATTTTCTTAATAAGAATTCCACCTAAGAATATTCCAAATACAGATGAAATAAGAGCAACAACCTTAACGACGGCACCTATTTCAGTAAGCGAGTAGCCCATATCCAAATAGAATGGAGTTGCCATTGGGCCCATTACAATATCTGTAAGTCTGTAAGTTGCTATTATAAGAAGAAGAAAAGCTGCAATAAAATACGTAAATCGAGAGAAAAAATCTTTAAGGGGGAGTATTATAGAGTCTCTAAATTTAAGCTTTCCTAGTTCATCATTCTTCTCTTCTGTTGAAAAGAAGACCCCTAGTGAACCCAAGCACATCAAACCAGCCATTAATTTGAAAGTTAATGACCAACCATTTATATCAGCAAAAATTAGAGCCAGTGAAGTAGCCGCTATAATTGCCAATCTATAACCTAACTGATAAGCAGCAGCAAGATTTCCTTGATCTCTAATTGGAGCATACTCTATTCTAAAAGCATCTATAGCAATATCTTGGATTGAACCGGCAAAAGCAATAGTCCCAGCAATAATACAAAACAAAATAAAACTACTGGCAGGATCAATATTTGAGATCACAATCAAACTTATGAAAATTATGAGCTGCATAAATGCTATCCAGCTTTTTCTATGACCATATGCAGAAAGAAATGGAATTGAAAAACGATCTACAAATGGCGCCCACAAGAATTTAAATGAATATGCAAAAGTTAGCCATGTAAAAAAACCTATGTAACTTAAATCAATATTCACATCTCGTAACCATGCTGTAGATGTACTTATTAAAAGGATATAAGGCAAACCAGAACCGAATCCCAAAGCAAGCATTACAAACATTTTTTTTATGTTATACATTATCTAAGTATCTGCTCCAATCAAATAAATTACCAGGATCTGTCTTCCTGCCAGGAGCAATATCTGAATGACCTTTAATACAGTCTTTAGTAATTAAATTGTATTCTGACATTAGCACTGAAGTTAGGCTGCATAGTGTTTTATATTGATCTTCTTCAAAATAATCATCATCTGAGCCCTCTAGCTCTATTCCAATTGAAAAATTATTGCAATCATCCATCCCATTGAAACTTGATGTGCCTGCATGCCATGCCCTTTTATTAAAAGGAACAAACTGAATAACTTCTCCAGATCTTTTGATTAAGATATGTGCTGAGACTTTTATGTCTTTGATTTCTTGATAAAAGCTATGAAGCGAAAAATCTAACTTATTTAAAAAAAACTTTTCTATATGGTTGCTGTTATAAATCTTTGGAGGGAGACTAATTGAATGAATAACAATTAGATTTATCTCTTGATTATGAGGTCTATCATTGAAATTTGGTGATTCTTTATATATTACGTCTTGAAGAATATGATTTACAATCTTCATTTATCTTAAAGCAGGTGGAAGCTTAAAATAAATATTTTCTTTATCATCTCCGCTCTCTATGACAGAAGCTCCTAAATGTTCTTTTAATGCATTTGCCACTTCTTGAACCCTTTCTTCTGGAGCTGATGCACCAGCTGTAATTGAAATATTATTGAAGCCATCAAGCTCTGACAATTCCAAATCATCAAATTCATCAATTAAAACAGATTTACATCCGCAGTTCTCAGCAAGTTCTTTAAGTCTATTTGAATTTGAACTATTTATTGAGCCCACAACAATCATGTAATCAGACTCTAAAGCAAGCTGCTTGACGGCATCTTGCCTATTTTGTGTTGCATAACAAATATCGTCTTTTTTAGGTACTTTAATGAGAGGAAACCTTCTTTTAAGTATATTTATAATAGAGCTTGTATCGTCAACACTTAAGGTTGTTTGCGTGACTATTGAAAGATTATCTGGATTATCAACCTCTAGTGTCTTGGCCTCATCTTCATCTTGAACTAAATATATAAAACTATTTTCCTTATTAATGTGCCTACCCATGGTCCCTTCTACTTCTGGATGCCCTTCATGACCAATCAGAATTATATCTCTGCCAGCTCTTGAATTTCTTACTACCTCCATATGTACTTTAGTTACCAGAGGGCAAGTGGCATCATAGAAATTGAGATTACGTTCTTTTGTTTGAGTCTCTACCTTGTTTGAAACTCCATGTGCGCTAAAAATAACTAATGATTCATTAGGTATTTCATCTATTTCTTCAACAAATATTGCGCCTCTACTTTTCAGATCCTCTACGACAAATTTATTATGAACAACTTCATGTTTGACATATACAGGGGCTCCATGAATCTCTAAAGCTCTATTTACAATATCTATTGCCCTATCAACTCCTGCACAAAACCCTCTTGGGTTAGCAAGTTTTATTTGCCTATTTCGTGATTTCATTTTTATAAAAAAGTTCAGTATAAATTATTAATACTGCTCCAACTGATATAAAGGCATCAGCAGGATTAAATACAAAAAAAGAAAAGTTTGAAGTATGAAAATGGAACATATCAGTGACTTGGCCGTCTGGTATCCTATCAATTAAATTACCTAAAGCTCCACCAACAATCAATGCAAAAGAATACTTTCGCAACAAAGCATTCTCATCTTTCATTAATTTAAATAAGTAGATAACTATAAATAGTCCAATAACAAAAATAATATTGGAAAAAACTCTTTCATCTAAATCAAACATTCCAAAGGCTATGCCTGAATTATATATAAGCAGCAAATCTATAAATGGGATGAAGTGTATTGACACCCCATATTCCAAATACTTAACAGAGTAATCTTTTATCAACAAATCTGTTATAACCAAAAGAGGTATTAAAAGATATTGAAGATTTTTATACAAAACTTCTTTGCTCTCCATCATTTTCGATATTTTCAACACATCTTGAACAAACTTCGTCATGACCTTCAATCGTTCCGACTGAGCTACATCTGTGCCAGCACCTTGTACATTTTGGCTCATCTGAAACAGAGATATCTATAGAAAACTCTTTTGCTAAATTGATATGAGCATGAGATGAAATGAAAATGAAGTGTAATTCATTGCCAATTTTTTCAAGTAATTTAAAGTCACTTTCTGTTAGATTTAAAGTAACAATTGCATCAAGTGATCCTTTAATTTCATTTTCAGCTCTCAATTTTTCTATTGATTGATTCACTAAATCTTTTATTTCAAAAATTCTATTCCAATCATCTTTAGAAATAAGAGAATTTTTATTAATTTCCTTTTGATGATATGAATTTAGGAATATAGAATCACCTTGAGCTTTGAGAGATGGATGAGTTTGCCATATTTCCTCAGCAGTAAAAGAGAGAATTGGAGCAATAAGACGAACAAGAACATTGCATATGAAATCTAAACTCGTTTGACAAGACTTCCTAGCGTCCGAATTTTTAGCAGTTGTATAAAGTCTATCTTTTACAATATCAAGATAAATTCCACCAAGCTCATTTACACAAAAATTATGAATTTTTTGGACTGCTGTATGGTAGGAGTAGCTTTCATAATCATCTAAAACATTACTTTCTAGCTCCTTAGTGGCATTGATAATCCATTTATCTAATTCAACTTGATCTTTCAAATCAATTGCATGGGCTTTATCAAAGTCATGAAGGTTACCAAGAACAAACCTAAGAGTATTGCGTATTCTTCTGTACTGATCAGAAACTCTTTTGAGAATTTCATCTGAAGCCACCATCTCACTTCTAAAATCTGTTGATGCCACCCAAAGACGGAGAATATCTGCACCTAGACTATCCCAAACCTTTTGTGGCGAAACAACATTTCCTAAAGATTTTGACTGCTTTCTTCCATTTTCATCAACAACGAAACCATGTGTAAGGACTGATTTATATGGAGCCCTATCATTGATAGCTATTGAAGTAAGTAATGAGGATTGGAACCATCCTCTATGCTGATCTGAACCCTCAAGATATAAATCAGCAATAGTGCCCTCTCCAAATCTCTTGTCAGTAACAGCATAATGCGTAACTCCAGAATCAAACCATACATCCAATGAATCTGTAACTTTTATATATTCTTCATGATCATCTATAAACTCTGATAAATCTAAAGCATCCCATGCAGATATACCATTTTGTTCAATTAAATCGGCAATTTGATCAAATAAAACACTTTGATTTGGATGAATTTCTCCAGTTTCTTTATGTATAACTATCGTAATGGGAACACCCCAGTTTCTTTGTCTTGATATACACCAGTCTGGCCTATCAGTTAACATAGAATTAATTCTTTGCAGCCCCCATGATGGCTCCCATTTAACATCATCAACAGATTTTTTAGCTTTACTTAATAAGTTGGACTTATCCATTGAAATAAACCACTGTGCGGTAGCAGTAAAAATTAATGGAGTTTTGTGTCTCCAGCAATGAGGGTATGAGTGATCATAATTTTCTACGCAGATTAGAGCGTCAACTTCATCTAGTTTTTCAATAATTAATGGGTCTGCTTTTAGCGGTGGCAAACCTTCAATAAAATCAAATTCAGCAGTAAATAAAGCTCTAGCATTTAGGGCTTTGTAAACATCAATATTATTTTCCTTGCAAACTAAGAAATCATCCAAACCATGAGCTGGAGCGGTATGAACGCATCCAGTTCCAGCTTCAGTATTCACATGACTACCCTCAAGCAAGGTTGAATCTCTATTTGTAAATGGATGCTTAAGATTTATTCTTCCAAATTGACTGCCTTTAGATACTGCTACGAGTTCAAGACTTGATTGCCATCTCTTTGAGCATGAATCTATCATTTGCTCAGCAATAATTAAAAATTCTTCACCTTTTTTTACAAGAGCATATTCAAGCTCGGGGTTTATACATACAGCAACATTAGAAGGGATTGTCCATGGAGTAGTTGTCCAAATTACAAATGAAACTTTGTTAACTTCCTTTTGATTGAAAGCATTATTAATTATTTCTAGTCCCTCGGTTGATACATCAAATGCAACATCTATGGATTTGGATATCTTATCCATATATTCAACTTCAGCTTCTGCCAAGGCAGAACCACAATCTTGGCACCAATTAACAGGTTTTTCACCTTTTTGAATGTGGCCTTCATCATATATTTTAGCAAGCGCTCTAACTACATCAGCTTCAAATGTTGCATCTAAACTCTGATAAGGCTTATCCCACTCACCTAATACACCCAATCTAATGAAGTCCTCTTTTTGTTTCTCAATTTGAGTAACAGCATATTCCTTACAAGCTTTTTGAAACTGTTTCTTATCGGACACAACTTCACTTCTTCTTCCGTGTTTCTTTTCAACATTCAGCTCAATAGGAAGGCCATGACAATCCCATCCAGGAACATAAGGAGCATCGTAGCCACTTAGAGTTTTAGATTTAATTGTTATATCTTTTAAAATCTTATTGACCGAGTGGCCCAAATGTATAGATCCATTTGCATATGGGGGTCCGTCATGAAGAATAAATCTTTTATTGCCTTTATGCTTTGCCCTTATTTGTCCGTACAAATCTATTTCATTCCAAAAATCTAGTATTTCAGGCTCTTTACGAGGCAAGCCAGCCTTCATGGATAAATCTGTTTCAGGTAGGTTTAGTGTTTCCCTGTAATTTTTGGTCATAATCTTACTTTAGCAACTCTTTGGCTGCTGATATGTCTTTTTGAATTTGAGATTTTAACAGATTAAGGTCTTTAAACTTCTTTTCATCTCTAATTTTATACTTAAATTCAACCTCTATTCTTTTACCATATATATTTTTATTAAAATCAAAGATATGAACCTCCAGAACAGGCTTTGTACCTCCAACCGTAGGCCTGGTGCCCATATTTGCAATACCTGAAAATAAGTTCCCATCAAGTGCACAAGTGACTGCATAAACACCTGAAATTGGAAGTTTTTGCTTAGGTATCCATAAATTTGCAGTAGGTACTCCTATGGTTCTCCCAAGCTTTTGACCTCCAACAACCTTGCCTGAAAAAGTATAAGGCCTTCCAAGTAAACTAGAGGCCAAATTAAAGTCGCTTGCTAATAGCGACTCTCGAATCCATGAACTACTTACTCGCCTATCATCTAACTTGTATGTAGGGGTATTTGAAATATCGACCATGTTATTTTTACCCCAACTTTTTAAATACTTGTAATCGCCTGCTCTATCTGCCCCAAACCTAAAATCATCTCCAACTTTCAGTGACACTAAATTCATAGAACCTAGAATATTTTCAATAAAACCCTCAGGCGACATTGATCTAAGGGAGTCATTGAATTTAAGAAAAAAACCAAAGTCTATGCCCTCTTCATCAAGAAGTTTAACTTTTTCTCTCCAAGGAGAAATTCTTGGAGGTGAGTCCTCTAGTGAATTATTTTTTTTTGCAAAATATTCAGATGCATGTGGTTCGGTAAAAAAAACAATTGTTTTAGCACCTCGTTCCAAAGCTTGATTTTTTATAGATTTAAGTATCGTTTTATGGCCAAGATGAAGACCGTCAAAATTTCCAATAGTAGCGCATAGAGAAACGTCTGGAAATCTCTCTCTATACAAATTAATGTTATTTTGCCCTCTTATTAAATACATTTTATTAACTTATTAATTGTCTAAGTTTATTGCCTAAAAAAACTTTAATACATATAAAATACAACAATATTGCGCTTATTACTTCTGCAAATAAAATCATTATTCTATGCACTGCACTCATTTCCTTAAAACTAAAATATTGGTTAAACCAAATAAGATAAGCAGATAAGACTAAACATGATAATAACAAGGTCAAATTAAATCTATTTAATGGGTTTGTTAACTTAACCACGCCATCTTTAATTAAAATAAACTCAAGAATTAATACACTTATTAATGCTGCAATAGCGCTTCCTATGGCAATGCCAATATGCCCGAAGCCATATATAAAAGCAAAAACATAGTTTAAGAATATATTTAAAATTAAAGAAATAGCAGCAACAAGAACTGGTGCTCTTGTTAATTTTCTTGAAAAAAATGATGGAATTAATATTTTCATCAACATGAAAAATGGAAGCCCTAGTGCTAAAACCTTTAAGCTTAATGAGGTTTTTATTACATCAATATATGCAAACTCTCCTCTATAAAAAATAGCAGCAATAATTGCTTCAGAACAGAAGAAAATACCTATGCATGATGGAAGGCCAATTAATAAAACGAGCCTTTGGCCTTTTCTAACATGATTAATAAATTCAATCTTGTTGTTTTTAAAATCTATTTTTGATAACAGTGGTAGCAGAACTGTTCCAATTGCAATAGCAAATATACCCATTGGAAGTTGGATTAATCTATCCGAAATATATAACCAGGTTGGACTCCCAGTCTCAAGCAAAGAAGCGAAAATAGTATCAACTAAAATATTTATTTGCATAATCCCGCCAGCAAAGATAGCAGGCAACATAACCAACAGTACTTTTCTTACTCCAGGGTGGGAAAAATTTAAACGTGGAATTGGTATTCTGTCGATCGCAGCAAGAGGAGCTATCTGAATTACCAACTGCAAAATGCCTGCAACTAAAACACTCCATGCAAGTGGGTATACAGGTATTTGATATGAAGGGGCAATAATATAGGCTGTAATAATCAGACAAAGATTGAAAATTATTGGTGTTGCAGCAGGAATAGAGAACTTTGAATGGGTATTCTGTATTGCTGAAGCAAATGCAACAAGAGAGATCAAAGCAAGGTATGGAAACATTATCCTTAATATCTCCACTGAAAGAATTTGCTTTTGAGGATCTGAATAAAAACCAGGAGCAAAAATAAAAACAACAGCCGGCGAAAAAATCAATACAATAACAACAAATAAAAATAGGAAGCTTAATAAAGTGCCAAACAAAGAATTTAAAAATTCTTTAGATGATAAGTCATTATTTTTATTGAAATATTCACTATATACAGGAATAAATGCTTGATTGAATGCCCCTTCAGCAAAAAATCGCCTGAATAAATTAGGTATTTTTAAAATTACAACAAAAATATCATGAAGATAGGATGCCCCAAGCAAACCTGTTGTAGCTATATCTCTTAAAAGACCGAATACCCTAGATATACTTGTCCAACCACTAACTTTTTTTATTGAATTAAATAAGTTGGAGGTATTTTTTATTTCTTGATTCAAATGTAAATCTTATTGATTATCAAAATCAAGTGCTACAGAGTTAATGCAATATCTAAGACCTGTAGGTTCTGGACCATCTTCAAAAACATGCCCTAAGTGTGCATCGCATTTTGTGCATCTTACTTCAGTTCTTGTTCTAGCAAGTGAATTATCTTCATGCTCTGATATTGCCGATTCATTCATTGGAACAAAAAAACTTGGCCATCCGCATCCCGCATCAAACTTTGTCTGAGATTCAAATAAGGGTTCATTACAACAAATGCATTTATAAACACCTTTTTCATTAAAATCCCAATATTTTCCAGTGTATGGTCTTTCAGTTCCAGATTCTCTTGTGACTTTATAAGAGTCCTCTGTTAGAGTTTTCTTCCATTCTTCTTCTGTTTTAGTTATTTTAGCCATGATTTATTGTAATAAATAAATCAATACATACATAGAAAAATTTAGATCGCGTCAGATAAAACTTCCGTAAATTTTTTATATGAAATAATAAAATCACTAATCAAGAGATTTGAAGGCGAATAAATCCTCCTTCTTTTATCAACTGTGGATGATTTTTCATCTATATATCCAAGATGAACTGCTTGTTTTAGAATCTGTAACCGCTTTATTCTAGATGCAAATTTCTTTGGGACAAGAGATAAAGCATGTTCTTGCGAAATTTCAATACCATCAAAATACTCGTAGATAAAACTCAGTAGAAAAAAATATCTATAAACATCAGCTGAAAAAAAATTCATTGATTCTGGAGCATCTTTATTATCAAAAAATTTGAAAAGAATACCCTTTATAAGTGGTTTGATTTTATTTATTTGTTCAACATGCTCATGCGCATGAGCTAAAGTAACAAACTCTTTCTCTGCAACTACTTGTTTATCCATCAATTAAACCCCCTGTTATAAATATGTATATTAGATAAGTATGCAATTTTCATACCAAAAATTATATATATTTTACGAACATATTAAATCTATCTATTAAACGATAATATTTGTTCATGCATACAAATAAGTTAAAAAGCTGAAACTTTTATGTTACATCGTGCCTTTTTTTGTGAAGAGATCTTAGAAGACTAAATTTATTGGGTGATGATAAATATTCTTTTTTAAATAAATCCGATTCATTTTTAACTTTATATTGAGCATCAAAGTCTTTAAGTGCTTTATACTTAACTTGTTTTAAGTGAACAACTCTATTTATAATATCCAGATTGCTTTTAATATCTGATCTGTTAATTCCAAGATATTGCATCAAACTTAATAAAACAGAAATAGTTCCGTTTATCTTTCCTTCATAGCTATGACCTGCTATGTGCGGAGTTGCTATAAATGAGTATTTAATTATTTCCTTAGAGGGATTAGGTTCATTCTCCCATACATCTGCAATATAGTTAATTCCACTTCTAATAATAGCTGATTCACAAACCACACCTCCTCTTGCTGTATTAATTATGGTATGTGCTTTTGTTTGTGATAATTCTTTATTATTTATTAATTTATAGGTAGGAAATTTTCCACCAAAAGTTAAAGGTGTATGAATAGATAAAACATCTGCGCCCAAAACAGTTGCTTTATCAACAAGACAGGCGTCATCTAAATATGGGTCATATACACAATTTTTTATATTTAGATTATCTAATATTGCTTTAAGTTTTTTTCCAATATTTCCATAACCAAATATTCCAACAGAATAGCTTTTATTAAGATTTTTATTTAGTGAAAGAGCATATAAACATGATAGAACGTAACTACATACTGATGCAGAATTGCAACCTGCTGCATTAAACCAAGCAATATTATTCTTTTCTAAAAAGTGCGTATCCATGTGATCGATTCCAGCAGTGGCCGAACCTATGTAACCAACTTCACTATTTGACAAAAGCATCTTGTCAACTATTGTTTGGGATCTAATCAATAAGATATCTGTTTCAATTATACTTTGTGAATTAATTGATTCTGTATCAAGATATTTAATATTGATATCTTTAAAACCAATTAGTAAAGGAAGTATAGAATCTATTTTTTTGATTCCAATGTCAGCTATTAAATTCACTTTAATTTTTATTACTTGGGTTTACTAAACTTTTTATCCATCCAGTAAATGTATTGTTCTTTAATGAATGTTTATCTAGAGCATCAAAATCAGATGCAAGTTTTTTTGGATCACTGAAGAAATCTGCACGAGTGATAAAGTCATTCTCATCAATGGTTTTAACTAATTTTGCAGGATTCCCAGCAAATATAGAATTTGGGGGCACATCTTTTGTAACTACCGAGCCAGCGCCTACAATACTATTTTTTCCAATCCTCACACCTTTACAAATAATAGAGCTATCGCCAATCCATACATTGTCTTCTAAAACTACTGGCAGTGCATTGCCAACAGGTTCTGAACGATCATATATTCCATGCCAATCAGCATCAGAAATATATGCGCCGTGAGCAATCATACATGAGTCACCTATAGTAATTTTCTTTGCTGCCATTATTCTCACACCGGGTGTTATTAATGAATATTTTCCAATTTCTATTGAGCCATCCCAACCTCCAACATTCCATGCTGTAAATTGTATATGTGCATCAGGTGCGCCTATCAAAGTTGGATAATCAGAAATGCTAATATTAGTTCCGAAAGCCTTTATAAATCTTGGTTTAAAAAAAGCGCCGCCTTTTCCTAAATAAGAAAACTGAGGTCTCAGAAATCGATCAACATACACATTGATTAATTTAATAGAGAATTTTTTTAACCAATAAGGCCTGTTATCTTTTCTGATTGTGTGCTCCAAAAAAAAATTTACCTTAATATGATAAAGTACAAAAAAATTAATTACTAAGAAAAATTAAATTGATTCGACCTAATATATTTGAGTTCAAAAAACTTATAAAGATTGGCATACCTATTCTAGGATCTCAGCTTTCGTACATGCTAATGGGAACAACTGACACCATAGTTGCTGGAAGAGCAAGCTCATTAGATTTAGCAGGTCTAGGAGTCGGTTCAGCAATCTTTAATACAGTTTGGTTCCTTATAGCTGGTGTAATATTTGCAGTTACCCCTATTATTGCTCAACTCTATGGGGCAAAAAAATTTACTGAAATAGGAATTAAAATTCGTGAAATTTTATGGATAGCCCTATTGCTTGGGTCAGTAGTCTGCATTGTATTGTTCTTTATGGGTGATTTATTATTCTTGCTTCCCATAGATGAATCCATAACTTCCATATCTGGTTCATACCTAAAAGCATTATCTGTAGGAATAATATTTATGACAATATTTACTACTCTGAGATGCTATAGCGAAGGCATGACTCTTACAAGACCTGTTTTTTATATTGCTTTTTTGGGCATGTTATTAAATATTCCTCTAGATATAATTTTCGTTTATGGCTACTTTGGTGTTCCAAAACTAGGAGGAGTTGGCTGTGGTATTGCTACTTCATTAGTATCATTTTTGATGATGATCACTTTAATAATATATATAAAAATTTCAAAGAATTATGAAAAAACTAAGCCATTCAATGAAATCACAGCACCCTCAATCAATACCACTAAAGAGGTTTTTAGACTTGGAACACCAATTGGTATGGGAATTTTTATTGAACTAAGTATGTTTTCAGGAGCGGCATTGATTATAGGTATTCTTGGTGAAACTATTGTTGCAGGACATTACATAGCTTTAAACATTGCTAGTTTATTTTTTATGCTGCCTTTATCAATAGGCTTAGCCGCTGCTACAAGAGTTGGTAATCTTGTTGGGGAAAATGACAAGCCTCGAGCAAAAGTTGCGTCATATTCAACAATCTATCTATGCATTTTAAGCTCGTTTGTAACTTGTATTACAATTTTGCTAGTAAGAGATCAAATTGTATATTTATATAGTTCTGATATAGCTGCAATTAATATTGCAACTGGTTTGTTGATATTTGCAGCAATATTCCAACTTCCAGATGGTATTCAAATGGCAGCGGTAGGAAGTTTGAGAGGATTTAAAGATACCTTTGCGCCTATGATTTTATTGTTCATATCTTATTGGCTGTTTGCAATACCTGCAGGTTACTTCTTAACCATGCATGGATTTGGTCAACCCCTTGGAGCATCTGGTATGTGGGTTGGAATGATAATAGGCTTATCAATATTTTCAGTATTAGCGATACTTAGATTAAATTATATTATTAAAAAAAATTTAATATCTAGCGTCCAAGAACTTCAGCAACCTTAGATCCAATATCAACCAAATTTTCAGCAATATGAACACCGCATGCTTTGAGGGTTTTTATTTTATCTTCTGCGGTTCCTTTACCTCCAGCAATAATCGCACCAGCATGACCCATTCTTTTACCGGCTGGAGCAGTTTGTCCAGCAATATATGAAATAACAGGCTTGGTGATATTATCTTTTATGTATTCAGCTGCTTCCTCTTCTGCGCTTCCTCCAATTTCACCAACCATAACAATTGCTTCAGTTTGATCATCATTTTGAAACAATTTCAGCATGTCTATAAATGAACTACCAGGTATAGGATCTCCACCAATGCCAACGCAAGAGCTTTGACCAAGGCCTAAATCAGTAGTTTGTTTCACCGCCTCGTAGGTTAGAGTTCCAGACCTTGAAATTATTCCTATTGAACCAGGCATATGAATGCTTGCAGGCATTATTCCCATTTTACCTGAACCAGGAGTTATTATTCCTGGACAATTAGGACCCACCAATGTTACGCCCAATTCATCTACTCGTTTTTTAACTATGAGCATATCAAGAGTAGGAACTCCTTCTGTAATACATATTATGAGCTCAATACCAGATTCTGCTGCTTCTAATATAGAGTCTTTACAAAATGGAGCTGGAACAAAAATAAGTGCTGCATTGGGATTAACTTCTTCCATTGCCTCTTTCACGGTATCAAATACAGGTCTATCAAGATGAATCTGCCCTCCTTTACCTGGTGTCACACCACCGACAATATTTGTTCCATAAGACAATGCTTGCTCGGAATGAAGTGTTGCCTGAGATCCAGTGAAACCTTGAACAAGGACCCTAGTATCATCATTAATTAATATACTCATCTTGATAACTCCACTGCTTTTTTAGCTGCATCAGCCAAATCATTTCTACTTTCAATTTTTACACCAGATTCTGATAAGATATTTGAGCCTATGTCAGCACTATTACCTTCTAATCTGACTACAACAGGTATTTCTACTCCAACCTCTTCTATTGCAGCCAAAATACCCTCAGCAATCAAGTCACACCTCACTATCCCACCAAAAATATTTACTAAAACAACTTTTACTTCTGGGTCTTCAAGAATTAGTTTGAACGCCTTTGCTACTCTTTCTTGAGTTGCTGTACCACCAACATCAAGGAAATTTGCAGGATTGCCACCATAGAACTTTATAGTATCCATTGTGCCCATAGCCAAACCTGCTCCATTAACCATACAACCAATATTTCCATCCAAAGAAACATAACTTAAATCATTTTTTGCAGCCTCTGATTCTCTAGGATCATCTTGAGACGGATCATGCATTTCAGCTATCTGAGGTTGCCTGTAGACTGCATTCGAATCAATATTAATTTTGGCATCCAAACAATGAAGTTTACCGCCACTAGTTATAACTAAAGGATTGATCTCAAGCAGACTTAAATCCTTTTCAATAAATAACTTCATTAAATTACTTAACATAGGGGTAAATTGCTTTGTTTGAGTGGCATCAAGGCCGAGCACTTTGGCAATTTTTCTTGCTTGAAAAGGTTGTGGTCCTGTTAAAGGATCAATGGCTTCGTAAATAATTTTTTCAGGAGTATTTTTAGCAACATCTTCAATATTCACACCACCTTCACTTGAGCCTATAAAAACTACTCTTTGAGACGCCCTATCTACTACAGCGCTTAAATATAATTCATTAGCTATATCTGTGCATTCTTCTATTAAAATTGAATTCACCAGTTGGCCATTTGAATCTGTTTGATATGTAACCAATCTCTTTCCAAGCCATTTCTTAGCAAAATCTTTAGCGTCATCCGGATTATCAACTAGAATAACTCCGCCTGATTTACCTCTTCCACCAGCATGTACTTGAGCTTTAACCACCCACTTTGTTCCGCCAATATCTCTACATGCTTTTAATGCATCTTCAGGATCACTAATTACAACACCCTTTGAAACTGGTAGGCCATATTCTGCAAATAATTCTTTTCCCTGATATTCATGTAAATTCATTTTTTTCTATTCCCAATATGTATTGCTTGATTACTTACAGACAATGCTGCTTCATGAAGTGCTTCAGAAACTGTTGGATGACTGAAGATAGTCAACCCAATATCCTCTGAGCTAGCCCCAAACTCCATTGAGATTAATGCTTGTTGAACAATCTCTGCTGCAGAAGGACCAAAAACATGCACACCTAAGATGGTATCAGTTTTTGCGTCTGATATTAATTTAACAAAACCAACAGATTGATCGACAGCCAGTGCCCGGCCACTAGCAGCAAAAGGAAACTTTCCAACTCTATAATCAATGCCTTGATCTGATAATTCTTGTTCATTTTTACCAACCCATGCTATTTCTGGATGAGTATAGATAACAGATGGAACAAGATCATAATTCATTTCAGCATGTTTGCCAGCAATTCTTTCTGCGACAACAATACCTTCTTCACTGCCTTTATGAGCTAACATTGGACCTCTTACAACATCTCCAATTGCCCATATATTCTTTTGATCTGTTTCACAATATTCATCTACATTTATGAAGCCCCTCTCATCAAGTTGAACACCTGAGTTATCAGCAAAAACATCTACAGAATTTGGTTTCCTTCCAACAGCAACAATTAACTTATCAAAAACCATCTTTGATTTACCATCGGAACTTTCAACCTCAATCTCAACACCTTTTTTTGATGATTTTGAACCAACAAGTTTAGAACCAAGTTTTATATCCAACCCTTGTTTCTGAAATTCTTTAAATGTCTCTTTTGATACATCTTTATCAGCCATAGGCAGAAAACTATCTAGTGCCTCTATAACAGTTACTTTTGACCCAAGCCTTGCCCATACGCTCCCTAATTCAAGCCCAATTACACCGGCACCAATAACACCAAGAGTCCCGGGAACTTCTTTTAAATCTAGTGCTCCAGTGCTATCTATGATATTTTCATTATCAAATTTAGCAGACCCTATTTCAATTGGTGAGGAACCAGTTGCAATAATAATATGCTTAGATTCAACAATCTCTGTTGTGCCATCTGATTTAGCTACCTCTACCTTTCCCTCACTTAAGACTTTTCCAGTTCCAAGAATAGAATCTACTTTATTTCCTACAAAAAGACCTGAAATGCCATCAGTCAATTTTTTTACTATAGAGTTCTTTCTTTCCATCATATCTGCAATATCTAAATCTACTTTTGAAATACCTATTCCATGAGCCTTAAGGTTTTCTTTTGCATCGTGATACCTGTGTGATGAGTCTAGTAATGCCTTTGATGGAATACAGCCAACATTTAAACAAGTTCCGCCTAGGACAGGCTTTCCTTTTTCATTTTGCTCTTGCTCAATACAAGCAGTTTTTAATCCTAGCTGGGATGCTCTAATAGCTGAAACATATCCAGCAGGCCCTGAACCTAAAACAACAACATCGTACATAATTTTCCTTTTAATTTATAAATTTAGTAATAATCTTTCTGGTGATTCAAGCTGCTCTTTGATTGAAACCAGAAAAGAAACCGCTTCTTTTCCATCTAAAAGTCTATGATCATAGCTCATTGCCAAGTACATCATTGGTCTTATGACAACTTGACCATCAATTACAACAGGCCTTTCTTGAATTGAATGCATGCCTAGTATTGCTGTTTGAGGAGCATTCAAAATTGGAGTAGACAGCAATGACCCAAAAACACCACCATTAGAAATAGTAAATGTACCGCCCTGCATATCTTCAATAGCTAACTTTCCATCTCTAGCTTTTAATGAGTAATCTAAGATAGATTTTTCTATTTCTGATAGTGATTGAGTATCTGCATCTTTTATAACTGGAACTACCAGTCCTCTATCTGTAGACACGGCAACGCCAATATCTTGATAGCCATGATAAACAATATCTGAGCCATCTATTGAAGCATTTACAAGAGGAAATTTTTTAAGTGCTTGCACTGCTGCTATAACAAAAAATCCCATAAAGCCAAGCTTTACATCATGCTGTTTTAAAAACTCTTCACCATATTTTGCTCTTAAGTCTTTAATTGGCTGCATATCAACTTCATTAAAAGTTGTTAGCATAGCCGTATTCTGTTTTACAGTAAGCAACCTATTTGCAATGGTTGCTCTTAATCTAGACATTGGAACCCTTTTTTCTGGCCTACCAGAAGTTTGAACAATTTTAACTTCTTCACTTTTTGAAGACGTGGTTTTCTCTATGTGATTAATTACATCCTCTTTAGTTACACGATTTCCCTTGCCAGAGGCTTCAATAGCTTTTTTGTCTAGATTGTTTTCTCTGATAAGCTTTTCGGCAGCGGGACCAGATTTTTTAACTAATTCAGGTGCACGATCTTCTGATTTTGATGGCACTTTCTCTTCTTTCGGCTCCTTTGTACTTGATGAACTTATTGCAGAATCATCGAATTCCCCAATAGGCTCTGCGCTTAAAACAATATCTCCTTCAGCTTTTAGAATTTTAACTAAGGTTCCTTCCTCAGGAGCAACTACTTCTAATACAACCTTATCAGTTTCAATTTCAGCAATTATTTCATCTTGTTTAACAAAATCTCCCTCTTTTTTTAACCAATTAGCTACAGTTCCATCCGCAACTGACTCTGGGAAAGTTGGTGCTTTAATTTCTATTGTCATAATATTATTTTAGAGCTAACTCTATTAATTCCTCTTGTTGTTTCAAATGTAATTTCATCATCCCCACTGCAGGTGCAGCAGCAGGAGGTCTACTAACCAATGTAATTTCAAGGTTATTCTTAAGTCTATCGAGAACTCTTTGAATTCTGTGTCTATGACTAAACCATGCGCCTTGGTTTGCTGGTTCTTCTTGACACCAAACTATTTCAACTACATTTGGATAAGTATTAAGAATCGCCTCTAGATCGTCATATGGAAATGGATATAACTGCTCAATTCTAATTATAGCTATATCGTCTTTCTCACTGAGGTTTTGTTGTTTTTTCACATCATAAAAAACCTTGCCAGAACACAAAATAAGTTTTTTAACATTATCTTTTTGGCAATCGTCATCGATGACACATTGGAATGAACCAGAAGTTAATTCAGTTATTTTAGAAGAAGCATCAGGGTTTCTTAATAAACTTTTTGGCGATATTACAACTATTGGGGTTCTTAGTTTTCTAATGGCTTGTCTTCTTAATAAATGAAAAATTTGAGCTGGCGAACTTGGAACGCAAACTTGAATATTTTCAGATGCGCAAAGTTGAAGAAATCTTTCTATTCTCGCGCTACTATGCTCAGGACCTTGACCTTCATAACCATGAGGAAGTAGCATAACTAAGCCTGATAGTCTCTCCCATTTATGCTGTGCTGAAACAATAAATTGATCTATTACAACCTGAGCGCCGTTTGCGAAATCTCCAAATTGCGCTTCCCATATTACCAATCCTGTTGGCCAGGTGGCAGAATACCCATATTCAAAGGCTAGTACAGCCTCTTCAGATAATAAAGAATCATAAATATCAAATTTTGTGTTATGTTCTTCAGCAATTTTTGATAATGGTATCAAGCTCTTTCCAGTTTCTTTATCGAATACGCATGCGTGTCTATGAGAAAAAGTGCCTCTTCTGACATCCTGACCAGTTAACCTTATCGGATAACCTTGCTCAAGAAGAGATGCATAAGCTAGCATTTCACCATAACCCCAGTTTATGTCGATTTTTGACTCAGTCATTTGATCTCTATCTTTGAAAATTTTTGCTGCCTGGGGACCAAGATTAAAATTTTCAGGAGTTTTTGAAATTTGTTTACCAAGTTTAATAATTGATTTTTTTGTTATTGAGGTGTCGGTTTCATCCCACCACTTATTATCAATATATTCATCCCAGTTAAACCATAATTCCTCATTGGGCTTTTTAGCAAGATTTTTCGCTACAGATAGTCCTGACTCTAATGACTTTCTATAATCTGACCTTATAGCAGCAGTTTGATCAGACGAAATCAATCCCTCTCTTATTAATGCATCTTCATACTGAGTTAAAACTGATGGATGTTGTTTAATCTTGCTATACATCAATGGCTGAGTTGCAGATGGATCATCAGCTTCATTATGACCTCTTCTTCTGTAACAGAATAAATCAATAACAATATCTTTGTTAAATTCCTTTCTGTACTTGCATGCAATAATTGCTGCTTTGACAACCATTTCAGGATCATCTCCATTAACATGAATAACTGGAGCTTGTATTATCTTCGCAACATCAGTTGAATAATCTGTTGATCGTGAGTCTTTTTTATTGCTTGTTGTAAACCCAATTTGATTATTAACGATAATATGAATGGTTCCACCAACATTAAAGCCCCTAGTTTGAGACATTTGCAGAGATTCCATTACAACCCCCTGCCCAGAAAAAGATGCATCACCATGCAACAATACTGGTACGACTTTTTGCCTCTCATTGTCATTCAATCTATCTTGCCTGGCCCTAACAGAACCCATGACAACAGGATCAACTATTTCTAAATGAGAAGGGTTGCTATTTAAAGAAACATGGACTTCTCCACCTTTTGTTTCAAGATTGGATGAAAATCCAAGATGATATTTCACGTCTCCTGTGTTCGCACCTGTAATTTCATAATCCTCATCAAATGCAGAAAATAGCTCAGAAGGTAGTTTACCTAAAACATTTACAAGTAAATTCAACCTACCCCTATGAGCCATACCAAAACATATTTGATTTGCACCAAGCTCACCACAGTTTTGTATAACAGCATCCACAAGTGGTATTAAGGACTCTGCTCCATCTATACCAAATCTTTTCATTCCAGGGTATTTAGCAGCTAAATATTTCGCAAGTCCTTCTGCAGAATTTAATCGTTCGTATATATGAAGCTTATCATTAGTACTAAAAGAATATTTACCAAGCTTAGATTCGAATTTTTTTTGGAACCACTTTCTTTCATAACTATCCATGATGTGGTTATATTCAATTCCAATATTTCCACAATAAATAACTTTCAAAGATTCTATAATTTCTTTTAAAGTAGCTTTTTCTTTTCCTATTAATAAAGTATCAGTGTAGAACTCATCACTTAGATCTTCTTTTGATAAGCCGTGAAACTCTAAATCTAAGTCCTCTATTTCAGCTCTATCCATAATCCCAAGCGGATCTAAGTTTGCTTTTTGATGGCCTCTATTTCTATATGACTGGATAAGTCTTATTACTTTGGATTGTCTTGCATCAGGAATATTTCCTGATAAATTAGCACTTCTTGATAAGTTTCTAAATTCATCAACTATTTGCTTGTGAGATACCCTATTTCCATTAATACCTTTTGGCTCAAGATTTTCAAAGAAAACCACCCATTCAGATGAAAGCTGATCTGGATTTTCTAGATACAGCTCATACATATTCTCAAGATATGCCGAGTGGCCTCCTGATATATGCGAACTCTCCCAAAATTCCCCCATTGATAAACTCATTTTCTTGGCGTCAGGCACCCTCCCTAGCAATAATATTATTTTTATTTTTCAATAACATTGATTTGATTTCACCAATAGCCTTGTTAGGATTTAAGCTCTTTGGACAAACACTTACACAGTTCATTATTCCATGACATCTATAAACGCTAAATGGATCTGAGAGCTCATCAAGCCTTTCATCAGTCTTTAAATCTCTAGTATCAGCTAAAAATCTATATGCTTGTAATAAGGCAGCAGGGCCAACAAATTTATCCGGATTCCACCAAAAAGAAGGACAGCTTGTTGAACAGCAAGCGCATAAAATGCATTCATATAGTCCATCTAATTTATCTCTATCTTCAGGAGATTGAAGTCTTTCTTGCTCTGGAGCTGTTGTATCGTTTTGCAAAAAAGGTTTGATCTTTTCATACTGTGCATAAAACTCGG